>JAEULQ010000077.1 GCA_016792685.1 Tabrizicola sp.
GCCCTCGGGCGCGCGGCTCGGGTCCTGGCCGGTGGGCTGGCCAACAACCAGCACCGGTTCGGTGGGCAGCAGTCCGGCCTGTGCCTCCTGATAGGTCCGCGCCATCTGGTCGAGGCTGGGGGCGAGGTGGACATAGGCGAAGCGCTTCAGGTCATCCCCTGCGGCCCAGTCGGGCAGGCCGTCTGTCGCAAGGTGAATCATCATCGTGCCGGGGGCGTGGATGTAGCCCGCCATCGCCTTGTCGAAGGCCGGGGTCATGCCGCCGGTCAGCCGGTCGAGTGCGCCGGGGGCGACACCGGCAATGACAGTCTCGGCGAGGATCCGGCGGCCGTCGCGCAGTTCGATCCCGCTTGCGCGTTTGCCATCGTGAAGGATGCGCGTGACCGGGGCATCCGTCTCGACCGTGCCGCCCCGCGCACGGATGGCGGCAACCAGCGCCTTGATGATTGTCTCGGCGCCGCCTTTGCCCAGCGCCATGCCGAAAGCCTGGCCCGCCATGCCCTCAAGATAGGGAAAGAGCGCCCCGCCAGCGACGTCCGGGGCGAAGTCGAGATGCATGCCCCAGGCGCCGAGCATGGCCTGGACCTGGGGTGATTCAAAGGTCTGTCCCAGCCATTGCCGGGGCGACTGCATCAGGAACCGGCCGAGGTCCAGCGTGCCAGCCAGGCGCTTTGCCCGCAGTGTTTTGAACATGAAATATGCAAGCGCACGCATCCGCATCGGATTGCCCAAAAGCCCGAAGAGATGCGGCGCCTCGGCCCCGAAACCCTGCACGAGGGTTTCCCAGGTCTCGGCGTCCCGTGATGAAAAGCCCGCAATCCGGGCCTTGGTCGCAGCCATGTCGGTAGAGACGCCGCACCAGCGGCCATCCGGGAAGGCGCTGGCAAAAGGGTTGGAAACCGGGACGAATTCGATGCCGTGCTGGCCAAGCTCTGCGCCGTATGCCTTGAAAAACGGTGATCCGGCGAAAAGCGAAAGGTTCATCGCGGCCCAGTCATGCCGGAAGCCTGGCAGCGTATACTCTCCGGTCTTGACCGCCCCGCCCGCTGTTGCCGCCTGTTCGAAAACCCCGACCCGCTTGCCCCGCGCAGCAAGGTGCAAGGCCGCAGCCAGTGCGTTATGGCCTGCGCCGATGAACACGGCGTCAAAGCTTTGCGGCATTGTGTCACCTCCCAATGACGCAAGGATATTTGCATTTGCATTTAAATCTGTCTAGATTGAATCGTGAGGGGCGAGAATGCGCCCGCGAAACAGGGAGAGGACGATGACTTCTGCAAATGTGCTTGCAAGCCTGGCCGGAATGCTCGCGTCGGGCGGGGTTGAGGTGGTGGATTGCTCGGGCGTCCTGGGCCCCGAGACGCCGCTGCTGAAGCTGCCGCCGGATTTTGCCAAGGACACCCCGCCGATCAAGATCCACCGCATCAGCGAATACGACAAGGACGGCCCCTTCTGGGCCTGGAACTGGCTGGAGCTTGGTGAACACTCCGGCACCCATTTCGACGCGCCGCATCACTGGATCACCGGCAAGGACTATGCCGACGGCTATACCGACACCCTGCCGGTTCAGCGGCTGGTGGCGCCGGTGAACGTGCTGGATTTCAGCAAGGAATGCGGCGAGAACCCGGATTTCCTTTTGACCATCGACCATGTGAAGGCCTGGGAGGCGAAGCACGGCGCGATCGGCAAGGGCGAATGGGTTGTGCTGCGGTCCGACTGGGACAAGCGGGCACATGACGAGGGTCTGTTCCTCAACGCCAACGAGACCGGCCCGCACACGCCGGGGCCGACGGCCGAGGTGATCCAGTACCTACTGGACAAGGGCATCGTCGGCTGGGGCAGCCAGTGCATCGGTACGGACGCTGGCCAAGCGGGGGGGATGACCCCGCCCTTCCCGGCGCACAATTTGCTGCACAAGAACAACTGCTACGGGCTCGCCTCGCTTGCCAACCTCGACAAGCTGCCGGCGAAGGGGGCGATCCTGATCGCGGCGCCCCTGAAGATCAAGCACGGCACCGGCTCGCCCATCCGGGCACTGGCGCTGGTGCCGCGCAGCTGACGACCGGGGCCGCGCCGGGACATTCCGGCGCGGCTTTGTCCCAGGGGGGATCATGGCTTACGACCACATCATCATCGGCTCGGGGATCAACGGGCTGGTCGCAGCGGCGATGCTGGCCAAGGCGGGCAAGCGCGTTCTGGTGCTGGAGCGGAACAACCGGCTGGGCGGGACCTTGCGGACCGAACAGGCCACCGCACCGGGCTTTACCCATGACGTGATGGCGGCGACCTGGGTCCTGTTCATGACCTCACCCGCCGGGGCGGCGCTGGGCGCCGATCTTGCCGCCCATGGCATGGAGTATTGCCACACGCCCCATCCGACCGCTGTCCTGCGCCCGAATGGCGAGGCGCTGGTCTGCGCGACCGACCGTGCCGCCAATATCGCGCGCTGGAATGCGCTGGCGGCAGGCGATGGCGACGCCCACGCGGGTGATGTCGGCGGGATCGAGGCCGACGCGCCGTTTCTTTTTGCGCTGCTTGGCGGCAGTCTCTGGTCTTGGCCGACCGCGCGGCTTCTGTGGGGCCAGATCCGCAAGCGCGGTCTGCGGGGTCTGGCGGCCTGGATGGGCCAGGCGCTGGTCCCGGCGCGGGGTTGGCTGGAGACGACCTACCAATCGCCCTTGGTCCAGGCGCTATGGGCGCCCTGGGTGCTGCATTGCGGGCTGACGCCGGAAAGCACCTATTCCGGCCAGATGGGCAAGGTGATCGCCTTCGCGCTGGAAGCCGCAGGGGCGCCGGTGATCAAGGGCGGATCGGGTGCGGCTGTCCGGGCCTTTGAAAGCCTGATCACCTCGAAAGGCGGCGAGCTGCGGATCAATGCCGATGTCGCGGAAATCGTGACTCGCGACGGCCGTGTCCGGGGCGTCAGGCTGGCCGGCGGCGAGGAAATCGCGGCCCCTTCGGTCCTGGCCTCGGTCGCGCCGGGGCAGCTTTACGGGCGGCTCCTGCAAGGGGTGAACCTGCCGCAGGACCAGTCGGCGGCCCGGACCTTCCGGCACGGGCGGGGGAACTTCCAGCTGCACTATGCACTTTCGGGCCAACCGGAGTGGATTGGCGAGGGTCTGGACCAGGTCGCGCTGATCCATCTGACCGACGGAATCGACGCCGTGTCGAAATCGGCCAACGAGGCCGAGCGGGGCATGCTGCCCGAGGTCCCGACGATCTGTGTCGGCCAGCCGCACCGGCTGGACCCGACCCGCTGCCCCGAAGGCAAGGCGGTGCTCTGGCTGCAGATCCCGGATGCGCCCCGTGTGATCAAGGGCGATGCCGCGGGCGAGATCGCCGGGCGGAGCTGGGAGACGGCGCGCGAGGCCTTCGCCGACCGGCTGGAGGCGATCCTGCGCCGCCATATCCGGAACTTCGACGCGATCAAGATCGTCCGCCGGGCCTATTCGCCAGCCGACCTTGAAGCGATGAACTGCAACCTTGTCGGCGGCGACCCCTATGGCGGGCAGTGCGGGATCGACCAGTTCTTCATCTTCCGTCCCTTCGCCCATTCGACGAACGGCACGGGCCTTCTGCGCGGACTGATCCATATTGGAGCGTCCACCCATCCCGGGCCGGGCCTTGGCGGCGGCTCGGGCTTCAACGCGGCAAAGAGGCTTGGGGCATGAACGACGCATCCCCGCGCAGGCCAAGACTGGGTGAGATCGGGCTCACGAATTTCGCGCCCTATCTGATGAACCGGATCATGGGCCGCTACAACGCAGGGTTCCGCGAGGAAATGGCCGAGATGGGCCTGACGACGCCCAAGGCGCGGGCGCTGGCGGTGCTGTCGGTGGTCGAAGGTCCGCTGATCCGCGAGCTTGCGGTCTACACCGTCGTCGAGCAATCCACGCTCAGCCGGGTGCTTGACCAGTTGCAGGCCGATGGACTGATCCGGCGCGAAGTCGATGCCAGCGACAGCCGGGCGGTGCGGGTCTTCATCACCGAAGCGGGTCGCGCGGTTTTCGAGGACCTCTGGCCGCATATGGCGGATGCCCAGGACCGCATGTTCCGTGGCATCCCCGAGGAAGAACGGCGCGCCTTTCTGGCGACGTTGCAGAAGATGCTGATCAACATTCGCAAACACGAGATCTGAGCCATGGCAGAACGCAGCTTCAAGGCCGAGGTCGAGGATCTGAAGCTTGGCGAGGGCCAGACCTTCACCGGCGAGGGGATTCTGGCGATCACCAAGGCGCTTCTGGAATCCGGCGTGGGTTACGTCGGCGGCTATCAGGGCGCGCCGATCAGCCATCTGATGGATGTGCTGGCCGATGCGCAGGACCTTCTGGCCGATCTTGGCGTCCGGTTCGAGGCCAATGCGAACGAGGCGGCTGCAGCGGCGATGCTGGCGGCCTCGGTCCATTACCCGATCCGGGGGGCCGTGACCTTCAAGGGGCCGGTGGGGGTCAATGTCGCCTCGGACGCGCTGGCGAACCTGTCGTCCTCGGGCGTGACCGGGGGCGCGCTGGTCATCGTGGGCGAGGACTATGGTGAGGGTTCCTCGATCATGCAGGAACGCAGCCATCCCTTCGCGATGAAGGCGCAGATGTGGCTTCTGGACCCGCGACCGAACCTGCCCTCGATCGTGAAGATGGTCCGCCAGGGGTTCGAGCTTTCCGAGGCCTCGAACACGCCGGTGATGCTGATGGTCCGCATCCGGCTTTGCCATGTGACCGGACAATTCACCACTCGCGACAACCGGCGTCCGCCACTGTCGGTGAAAGAGGCGCTGTCGAACCCGCGGTCGGATTTCGCCCGGGTCGTGCTGCCGCCGATGTCCTATGTGCACGAACAGGACAAGGTGAAGAACCGCTGGCCTGCGGCCGAGAAGTTCATCTGCGAGAATGGGATGAACGAGGTCTTCGGACCCGCGAAGGCGCCCCTTGGGATCGTGGTACAGGGCGGCATGTACAACGGGGTGATCCGGGCGCTGCAGCGGCTGGGGCTGGCGGATATCCACGGCGCGACGGATGTGCCGATCTACGTGCTGAACGTGACCTACCCGCTGATTTCCAGCGAGTTCCTGGAATTCTGCGCGGGCAAGGAGCATGTGCTGGTCGTCGAGGAAGGCCAGCCGGAGTTCATCGAGACCCAGCTTGGCAGCTTCCTTTACCGCGCGGGATCGACTGTGAAGCTGCACGGCAAGGGCCTTTTCCCGATGGCCGGGGAATATACCGGTGCGGTCATGTTCAGCGCAGTCGAAGGCTTCATCCGCCAGGCAGCGCCCGAGATGCTGCCCGCCGCCGTGCGCGCACCCAATGAGGACCGCCCGGCGATCCCGGACCTGACGAAGACGGTGCCGATCCGCCCGCCCGGTTTCTGCACCGGCTGTCCCGA
>JAEULQ010000108.1 GCA_016792685.1 Tabrizicola sp.
GGGCCGAAATAGGATCGACGAACGACCAAAGAGGCCAGCTTTCGCTCGGTGAGGTACCACCGTTATCGGTCCATGATCACAGTTGCCAACGACAACCGTGCTCCGGTGGCGCTGGCCGCGTAAGCGGCTCGCAATACCAAAACCAAGCCCTTGCGGTTAGCACCGTAAGGCGGGGTTCGCAGGTACCTGGCAACAGAAACCTGCACCTTCTGCCCGTGCGTTGTACTGGCGAATCCGAACCTGCCCTTTGCCCGAGCGCTCGATTCGCTTAACAGACTGAACTCAGTAAACTTGCACTGCAACTGAATGGTGAAGGGGTGGGTCATGCGCAATTGTGAGAGAATCGGTCCAAGTGTCAGCACTCCCGCCAGTTCCCCTGATAGAACGCGGCGTCGGATAATTGGCACGGCCCTAGCTGCGCCGTTTCTCGTCTTGGCTCGTCCGGCCTTGGCCAGTCAACCTCGTCCCTATTCGACACGGGTCATCCAGTCCGGGCACAGCCTGAGCGATCCCATTCCGGGGCCGCTGACTGCAATGGTGCAGGCGGTAGGAGGATTTGAAGCCAAGCGTGGGAAGATCGACATTGATGCCGTTCCGGGCAGCCCGATGGAAAGGCGCTGGACCGACCGTTCAGCATATCCTCCGGACGCATTTGTCGTTATGCCAGAATATGATCTTCTCGTCATAACCGAAAGGGCTCCGCTCTCTCGGACGCTCGACGCGCATGACTCGCGCGGCTATGCGCTGAAATGGTTCAATCGGGCGTTTGAACTCGGCAACGACGGCAAGGGGGCCGACACTATTCTCTATGCCACCTGGGCCGAAACCGACAGCGGGCCGGACGCGACCTTTAACGACCGCGATGCCAAATTGACCTTCCGCGAGCGCATGGTGCCCGAGATGCGGGACTGGCAGACGATTGCCGACTATGTCAATGCGAACCGACCGGCCGGGTCGAACCCGATGTCCGTTATCCCGGGGCCGCTGATCATGGCTGCGGTCTACGATTCTATCGAAGCAGGCACTGCCCCTGGCCTCGGGTCGATCACCGACCTCTTCACGGACAACATTCACATCAACGACCTGGGGGCCTACCTGATTTCGCTGGCCCATTTTGCTGTAATCTATCGCCGCGATCCGCGGATCGTTCCGTCCAAGATGGGGCTTCAGCCCGTCCCCCCTCTCGAAATGGCGGACTGGATGAAAGAGCTCGTCGCCTCGGTCTTGAAGGACTATCCCGACGCAGGCCTTCAAGGCGTGTTCTGAACGTCCGTAAGCGAACGCCGACAGTCAGGGTTGTGGCACTGCGACCACGATCCCGTCCAGCTCGGCCCGCATCCTGATCTGGCAGGACAGGCGAGAGGTCGGCTGCCGCCCCGCCTCGGTGATGTCGAGCATGTCTTCCTCAAAGGCGCTTGGGTCCCCGGCCCGTTCGGCCCAGGCCGGATCGACCACGACATGGCAGGTCGCGCAGGACATCGAGCCGCCGCATTCCCCGATGATCCCCGGCACGCCGCGCGAGGTGGCGGCCTCCATCAGGTTCAGCCCCTCGGCCACGTCATGAGTGACCTCTCGCCCGTCGGCGAGCTTCCAGGTTGCCTTCATGCCCGCCTCCTCAGACGTACCAGATGTAGTAATCGCGCAAGGCAGCGCCTTCGAGACCGGCGGTCTTTTCCACCTCGATCCGCTTCATGAAGATGTGATGGTCGACGAGTTCCCGACCCAGCGCATCGCCAAGGACCGTGTCCGCCGCAAGGTCATCCATCGCTTCGGACAGTGACCCGGCCACGCCATGCCCGGCATCGGTGCGCTCGAAACAATCGCCCGCCTCGGGCTCGGGCAGCGCATAGCCTTTCTCGACCCCCAGCCTTGCCGCCTGCAACAGCGCCGCCAGCGCGGTGTATGGGTTGCAGCTGGCATCCGCCATCCGGTGTTCGACCCGCGTCTTGGCGCCACCCTCTTCCGAGACGCGGACCGTCACCCCCCGATGATCGCCGCCCCAGTTGCACCAATAGCCCGACATCGAGGCCGGTTGCAGCCGCAGGTAAGATCCCACCGTCGGCGCCAGAAGCCCCGCCAGCCCCTTGTGGTGTTGCATCCAGCCCGCGACGCAGCCCTTTGCCAGATCGTTCATATGTGCCGGCCCACCCTTCGGCCCGGTCATCAGTGCGTTCTTCCCCGCCTTGTCGGCGAAAGAGAGGTTGAAGTGGAGCCCCGAGCCGCCCTTGTCCAGGAAGGGTTTCGGCAGGAAGGTCAGCAAGATGCCATGCTCCAGCGCCACTTCGCGCGCCATCTGGCGGAAGAGCACCATCTCATCGACCGCCTTGACCGCCTCGTCATAGGCCAGCGTGAATTCGAACTGCGGCGTGTCATATTCCGAGGTGATGAGTTCCAGCCGGAACCCCGCCTCCTCGGCCCGGTTCCAGATCGCATCCGTAAAGCCAGTCGGATCGGTGAAGGGCCCGGTCCCGTAGACATAGCCGCCCGGCGTATGCATCGGGGAAAGTGAGCCATCTTCCGCGATCTCGAATGCATAGGCCTCAAGCTCGATCCCGACCTTCGGCATCAGCCCGTGCTTGCCCCAGTCCGCCACCGCCCGTTTCAAGGCGCTGCGCGGGCACATCGGAATGCGCTCACCATCGCTGTCGTAAAGATCGCCGGTCACGACCTTGGTGTCGGGCTCCCAGCCCTCACGGATTTCGGCGCCGTCCCAGCGCAGTTCCATGTCCGGAATGCCCTCGCGGCATTTGGTGTGGGGGGCATCGAGGATCAGATCCTTGTCCCAATGCACGCTGAACAGGGGCCGCGCCATCCGCGTACCGTCGGATTTCATTTTCGACGCGGGCAGGTATTTCCCCCGCATCAGGCTCAGATGGTCACAGAACATCGCACGCAGGCGGTCCGCCATGGTGTTTCCCCCCGGTTATCTTGTCATTGCAGCGTCACGCGGACGGGAAGGCTTTTCAACCCGGCCACGAAGTTCGAACGCAGGAATTTCTGTTCACCTGCCGGTTCGATGGATTTGATCCGTTTTGCCAGTTCCTGGAACAGCACCCGCACTTCCAGCCGGGCGAGCCACATGCCCAGGCAAAGATGCGGACCGCCCTGACCGAAAGCGAGGTGCTTGTTGGGGTTTCGGGCCAGATCGACGCGGAACGGCTGGTCAAAGACCGTCTCGTCCCGGTTGGCCGAGGCGAACCAGTACAGCACCTTGTCGCCCGCCTTGATTTCCTTCCCGTGCATCTCGAAATCACGGGTGGCGGTGCGGCGGAAATAACTCGTGGGGCTCGCCCAGCGGATGATCTCGTCCGCCATCGTCTCATCCACTGCGCCGGACTGGACCTGGGCCAGAAGCTCCGGCTGATGCGCCAGCGCCTGCAGCCCGGCAGCGATGGAATAGCGGGTGGTGTCATTCCCGGCCGCAACGACCAGACAGAAGAAGTTGCGGAACTCGATTTCCGGCATGACCGAGCCGTCATGGCCGGGCTGCAGGATCATGTGGAGGACGCCAGACGTATCCCCTGCGGCTTCCTTCCGCTTCATCAGGTCCTTGGCATAAACGAAAAGCTCTGCCCCAGCGGGCGAGTTGAAGGGCATCATCCGGAATTCGTCGGTCGTCAGCTTGTCCAGGACGTGCGGCGTGAAATCCGGGTCGGTGTTGGCGATGAGGGCATCGCCCTTTTCCACGAGCCAGGGCAGGTCCGCGTCGGGCAGGCCCACGATCCGGCCCAGCATCCGCATCGGCAATTCGCGGGCGATCTCCTTGGTGGCGTCGAAGGTGCCCTTCTCCAGGGCCGTGTCGAGGATCGAGGTGCAAAGATCGCGGATCGCCTGCTCGAACCCCGCGATCACCGGTTTGGAGAAAGCCTTGGCCACCTTCACCCGGGTCATCATGTGCTCGGGCGGGTCGGTCTCCTGAAAGGTGCGGCGGGCGAGGTATTCCTCGTAGCTTTGGTCCTCCATCCGGATTCCGCGGGCCGAAGACAGAAGGTCCGGTTTGCCGTTCAGGGAATGGATATCCTCATGCCGGGTCACCGACCAGAACCCCTGGCCCTGCGGGTATTCCGTCCAGTGCATCGGGTCTTCGCGGCGCAGGCGCGAAAAGGTGTTGTGCGGCGCGCCCTGCATGAACGTGTCGTGGCTCGTCAGATCGGCGAAGCCGTCATCCTGCGGGATCCAGACCGTCATCGATTCCTCCTTGCCCTTCGGCTTGCTTTGCATAATGATGAACGTGTTAAATATGTAAAGGGAAATCTCATGCATATCGCAGTGCTGGCGACGAACACCGACGACAGCGACTTCGCGGCCCGCCATCCGCGCGACGTCGAGAAGTTCCGGCTGCTGATGCATGGTGTGCGCCCGGCCTGGCGCGTCACGGCCTTCGACCTGCCGAAAGGGGAATTTCCCGTTGATCTTCATGAATTTGACGGATTCTTGATTGGCGGCAGCCCTTCGTCGGTCCATGACGAAGATGTCTGGATCGAGCGGCTCTTTACCATCATCCGCACTGCCTTTGCGGCGGGCAAGCCACTGGCCGGGGCCTGCTTTGGCCAACAGGCGATCGGCAAGGCCCTGGGCGGGGTCGTCGGCCCGAATCCCGGCCCCTTCGTTCTGGGCACCGCCGAGACCGAGGTGATCGCCCCGGCCCCCTGGATGGACCCGGTCTCCTCCTTCCGCCTGGCTGCCGCGCATGGCGAGCAGGTCACGACCCTGCCTCCGGGGGCGGAAGTCGTGGGCCAGACGCCCGGGTGTCCGGCGGCAGCCTATCGGATCGGCACCTCGGTCTTTGCCACCCAGTATCACCCGGAAATGACGCCCGAGTTTCTTGCCGCCCTCGTCGACGAATTCGCGCCGCACTTTCCGGCCGAAGTGGGTGAAGCCGCGCGGTCCTCGCTCGCGTTCGGGACCGAAGGCCCCCGCTTCGCCGAATGGATCGCACGGTTCTTCGAGCAGGCGAAAAGCTAGGACAGTGCGGCCAAGAGGTCCATCGCGGTCACCTGATCGAACTGGACGTGGGCCTGCATCATCTGCTCGGCCCCGGCGGAATCGCGGTCGGTGATCAGCCGCGCGATGGCCCGATGTTCCTGGGCCGAACGCGGGATCGCGCCCGCGAACCTGTAACGCGCCCGGTAATAGGCCAGAAGGCGGCGGGCGTTGGTCTTGAGGCTTTCCAGAAGCACGCCATTGCCCGAAGCCGTCGCCACACAGGCATGAAACCGCAGGTTCAGCTGGTAATAGCCATCCGGGTCAGCATTCGGGCTATTGGCGGCCTTCGCCTCGCAGGCCAGCACGGCGGCCTCAAGCTCCTCGGCGCCCTGCCGCGACAGGCGGCGGGCAGCAAGCCCCGCGGCCTGACCTTCCAGCTTGGCGTGAACCTCGAGGATCGCGAGGAACTCCTCCAGCGTCGGGCGGAAGATCGCCGCCCCCTTGCGGGGCAGCCGACGGACGAGGCCCAGCGCTTCGAGGTAAAGCACCGCCTCACGGACCGGAGTACGCGACACGCCATGGGTCTCGGAAAGTTCGGCCTCGTCCAAGAGATCGCCCGGGTTCAGCTGACCAAGGTCGATCCGGTCCAGGATATGCTGGACAAGGCTGGGGATCTGCGGGCCGGCGAAGGGGGTGGACATGGTGACTCTCCTCGGGCGGGACGTTGCCACGGGCGGGGCCGCGCGTCGATGACTTCGTCACGCCTCACACGGCGCCCCGCACAAGGCAGGGTCAGAGTTCGATCCGCATCCCGTCATGGGCCACATGCAGGGTCCCCTGCCAATTCGGCGCGCAAGCGCGGTGCCAGTCCGAGGGGCCAAAGGCCGGATCGTCCGAAGGGATCAGGTGATGCAGCGCCAGCGCCTTCACCCCAGCCGCGGCCGCTGTCGTCGCGACATCGCTTGCCAGCGTGTGCGCCCGCAGCCAATGCGCCATGAGCCGGTCATCGCCATTGCCGATCCGCACCTGCAACGCCTGAAGCCCTTCGGCCAGCATTGCCTCGTGTACCAGCAGGTCAGCCCCGCGCGCGAAATCCGCGATCCCCGGGTCATGCGCCGTATCGCCTGAGAAGACCACATGCCTGCCGCCCGCGCGGAAGGAATAGGACCAGCTTTCGGTCAAGGGCGGGTGGATCGAGGCCCGCGCCTTGATCGTCCAGTCGCCTTCGCGGATCGGCGTTCCGGCTTCTACCACGCGGATGCTGACCAACCCGGCCAGATCGGGCCGACCCTCATCCTCGATCCGGCACTCGATATCCTCGGCCATGGATTGCAGGAACCCTTGCCAATATCGCCCCAGACCCGAGGGACCCCAGACCCGAACCGGTGTCTTCAGTCCAGCAGTCCAGGCCGTGTGGATCAGCGGCCCAAGCTCAAGATAGTGGTCAGAATGCAGATGCGTGATGAAGATCAGGCTCAGGTCCTTCAGCGGCAGGCCCTGGTCGACGATCCCCCGCGTGACCCCCAGCCCGCAGTCGACCACCGCCCATTGCCCGGCAAGCGACAGGACCGATGAGGTCGGCATGGGCGAACCCTTGCGGATCGCCGGTCCCCCCTTGCTGCCCAGCAGTGCTACGAAATCAGCCATCTCAAAGCCCGCAAACTGCAGCCATCGCCGCCAGACGCTCGGCCTCCAGCGCATCGAATTCGGCCGGGGGCTGCTGGGCGATCAGGAAATCCAGCAGAGGATCCTCGACTGCGGTCCGCGTCCCCGACAGCGTCTCCATGATCGCCTGGCCGCAGAACGGGACATAGGTCTCGGAATAGCCACCCTCATGCACCATCACCAGCCGCCCGCCGCACAGGCTCGCAGCGGCCTGCATCAGCCGTTCGGTCATCGCGCGATAGGTGCCGGAATGCGCGAGCATCCGGGCCAGCGGATCAAGCGCGTTGGCGTCAAGGCCGGAGGCGACGATGATCAGTTCGGGCTGAAAGCGCTGCAGAGCGGGCAGGACTATGCGATCCATCGCCGAAAGATAGCTCTGATGCCCGCCGCCGGGCAGAAGCGGGATGTTGATGTTGGCCCCCTCTCCCGCGCCGCTACCCCGTTCCGAAATGGCGCCCAAATGGACAGGATAGCAGGCGTTCTGGTGCAGCGAGATCGTCAGGACATCCGGCCGTTCCCAATAGATCGCCTGCGTGCCGTTGCCATGGTGAACGTCCCAGTCCACCACCGCGACCTTGCCAAGGCCATGGCGGGCTTTCATCTCCTCGATGGCGATGGGGATATTGGCCATCAGGCAGAAGCCCATCGAATGGTCGGGCATGCAGTGATGCCCCGGCGGGCGCGACAACGAATAGGCATTGGCCCAGGCCCCGGCCAACACCCGGTCCATGGCATGTGTCGCCAGCCCCGCTGAAAGGGCAGCGATCTCGTAAGACCCCTGGCCAAAGGGCGATTCCTCGCCCAGCATCCCGCCGCCTGCGTCGGAAAGGCGCTTGAATTCCGTCAGATAGCTTGCCGGATGGATGCGGCGCAGCGCCTCCTCGCTGGCAGACGCCGCACTTTCGACCGCCAGAGTGCGCCATAGGCCCGAAACCTCCAGCAGGTTCTTGAACCGCCGCTTGGTCTCGGGACTCTCGGCATGTCCGCCCCCGGCAGGGGGCTGGACCCAGCCGCCGGGCTTGAGGAAAAGGGCCGCCTCGCCGGTCGTGTGCCAGAGTGTGCGTTCGTCGAAACAGAAGCCAGTAGTCATGAAAGCCCCGCGAAACCCGCATCAAGTGCGGAAAGAATGGTCGACGCATCCGCCTCGGTGATGACGAGGGGGGGCGAAAGGATGATGTTCGGGCCCGAGACGCGGACCATTGCGCCGGCCTTGTAGGCTGCGGCCTGGACTTGCCCCGGTTGCGCCTTGGGCGGAGCAGCCTTGTCCGGCCCGGCAAGCTCGATGGCCAGCATCAGACCGTGGCCGCCGCGAACGTCGCCGATGACCGGGTATTTGGCCTTCAGCGCCTTGATGCCGTCCCAGAGCTGCGCGCCCCTCGCGGCGGCATTGACGGGAACGTTTAGACGCTTCGTCTCGGCCAGGCAGGCAAGTGCGGCAGCGGCCCCGACCGGGTGGCCGGAATAGGTATAGCCGTGGCCGATGGCGGCTTTCCCGCTTTCATCCGCCTCGAAGACCTGCGCCACGCCTTCCGCGATCATCACCGCGCCAAAGGGGAAATAGCCGTTGGTGATCGCTTTGGCGGTGCAGGCAAAGTCCGGCTTCACTCCCCAAAGACGGCTGCCCGTACAGGAACCAGTGCGGCCGAAGGCGGTGATGACCTCGTCAGCGATAAGAAGGATGCCGTGTTTGCGGCAAATAGCCTCCACCCCCGGCATGAAGCTGGCATGCGGCGGGATCACACCACCGGCCCCAAGGATCGGCTCCATGATGAAGGCGGCGATGGTGCCTGCGCCCTGGAAGGCGATCTCGTCCTCCAGCGCCTGCAGGCAAAGCTGGGCCAGCCTTGCCGGGTCGGTCTCGTTGAACGGGTTGCGGTAGATGTAGGGCGCGGGGATGTGGAAGCAGCCTGGCAGCAGGGGCTCGTAGGCCGTGCGGAAATTGGCGTTGCCGTTGACCGAGGCCCCGCCCATATGGGTGCCGTGGTAGCCCTTCTTGAGGCTGAGGTACTTCACCCTTCCCGCTTCGCCCCGGATCTTGTGGTACTGCCGAGCCAGCCGCAGCGCGGTTTCCACGCTGTCGGACCCGCCGCTGGTGTAGAAGGCCCGCGTCAGCCCATCCGGTTCGAAGAAGGCCCGCAGCTCCTCGGCGAGTTCGATGACCTTGTCGTTCGAAGTGCCCCGGAAGATCGAATAATACGGAAGCGCGTCCAGCTGTGCGGCAATGGCATCCTTCACCGGCTGGCAGGAATAGCCGAGGTTGACGTTCCAAAGCCCCCCGACAGCATCCACCACCTCATGCCCGTCAATGTCGCGGATGCGGACCCCCGAAGCCCCGGTGATGATCGCGGGCGGCGATTTCAGGCTGTCCGAGGGCGCAGTCATCGGATGCCAGAGCGAACGGGCATTATGGGCTTTCAGGAAATTGGCGTCCTTCATCGGTCTTGTCCTTTCAGGGGTGCCAGAGGCGGGCAATGGCATCGGGTAACTGACCGCCCCAAAGGCCGGTGATTTCGGCCCCCGCGCGCATCAGCTCTTGGGCGATGGTCTTGTGCAATTCGGGCGTCATCCGCGGTGCCGCCGCAGCGATGGCGAGCGCGCCGGTCGCGTGGCCTGCGGCATCGAAAAGCGGCACCGCAAGGCCGTGGACATCCTTTTCGAAGGTCGACACGGTTTCCGCCCAACCCTTCCCGCGACAGACCGCGATCCGGTCGCGCAAGGCTTCAACATCTCTGGCGGCAGCGATCAGGGGTTCGGGGTCGGCGTGGAAGGCCAGCACGGCCGCCCCGGAGGCGGTCGCGTCAAAGGGCAGGAAATCCGCATCCTCCATCATCACCTTGACCCCGCCAAGCGAGGCATA
This sequence comes from Tabrizicola sp., assembly GCA_016792685.1. Classification (GTDB taxonomy): domain Bacteria; phylum Pseudomonadota; class Alphaproteobacteria; order Rhodobacterales; family Rhodobacteraceae; genus Tabrizicola. Next base: position 9,449 of record JAEULQ010000108.1, read on the forward strand.
GGCGAAGGCCAGCGTCTGCAGCCGCCCGGCCACGATATGCGAAAGATGCGCGGTCTCGCCGGTCGCCTCGGCCAGTCGGCGAAGCAGGGGCATCGCGGCCTCCCGCGTCGGCACGGCGGCCTCACGCAGCGCCGAAAGGCGCAAGACAGCGGGGCCAAGCCGATATTCGCGGGCGGGACCGACCTGTTCCAGCAGCCCCCGCGATTCCAGCTCGGTCAGCAGGCGGTGGCAGGTTGCCTTGTTCAGACCGGAGGCCCGGGCAATCTGGCTCAGGCCCAACTGGGGCTCGACCCTTGTGAAAAGGTCCAGAAGGTCCAGTGCTTTGCCGACCGTTCCCATCCGCCTCGCGGCCTCTCCCCCATGCCTTGCCAAAAGTGTTGACAGACCGGGCCGGGCCCTGTCAATCTATTTTTAAACCATCGGTTCATTATTTGAACCAAACGGGAGGACACATGGACCAAGCAACCATCGACCGGCTGGCGGTAGCCCCGGTTGCGCCCGGCAAGCTGTTGATCGAGGGGCATTGGCTGGAAGGTGCGGGCGAAACCCCGGTCCTGTCGCCCATCGACGGGCGGCAGCTGACCACCATCGCCGCGGCCGATGCAGCCGATGTCGCCCGCGCCTGCGCCTCGGCCCGCGCGGCCTTTGAGGATGGCCGCTGGTCGCGCATGGCCCCCGCCGCGCGCAAGGCCGTGATGCACCGGCTGGCCGACCTGATCGAGCGGAACGCAGCAGAGCTTGCGGTCCTTGGCGTGCGCGACAACGGGACCGAAATCTCCATGGCGCTGAAGGCCGAACCGGGCAGCACCGCTGCCACCTTCCGCTATTATGCCGAGGCCATCGACAAGATCTATGGCGAAATCGCCCCTACCCCGTCGATCGTCCTGGCGCTCATCCACCGTGAGCCGGTAGGCGTCGTCGGTGCCATCGTGCCATGGAACTTCCCGCTGATGATCGGCGCCTGGAAGATCGCCCCGGCGCTGGCCACGGGCAACTCGGTCGTGCTGAAACCGGCCGAGACAGCCTCGCTCTCGCTCCTCCGCCTCGCCGCTCTGGCGCTGGAAGCGGGCGTCCCGCCAGGCGTCTTCAACGTGGTCACCGGACCCGGCCGAGTGACGGGTGAGGCCCTGGCACTCAGCCCCGATGTCGACGTCCTGGTCTTCACCGGATCGGGGGCGACGGGACGGCGACTGTTGCAATACTCGGCACAATCCAACCTCAAGCGCTGTTACCTTGAACTGGGCGGCAAATCTCCGAACGTGGTCTTCGCCGATGCGCCGGACCTGTCGACTGCCGCAAAAGCTGCAGCAACCGCGATCTTCCGCAATGCTGGTCAGGTCTGCGTTGCTGGCTCACGGCTGTTGGTCGAGGCGTCAGTGCATGACAGATTTGTCGATGAACTCGCAACAGCCACGCGCAAGATGGCCGTCGGCAACCCGCTGAAACTCGAAACTCAAGTCGGGGCCGTGAACTCGCTGACCCAGCTTGAAGGCAACCTCGGCTTTGTCACCGACGCCACACGAGAGGGCGGCGAGATCGTGACCGGCGGCGAGCGCGTGCTGCAGGAAACCGGCGGTTACTACATGGACCCGACCATTGTCACCGGCGTCCGTCCCGAACACCGGCTCTACCGCGAGGAGGTTTTCGGCCCCGTCCTTGCCGTCACCCCCTTCACCGACGAAGCCGAAGCCCTGCGCCTGGCCAATTCCTCGGACTTCGGGCTGGCGGCCGGAGTCTGGACCGCAAACCTGTCCCGTGCGCATCGGATGATCCGGGGCATCCGCTCGGGTGTCGTCCACGTCAACACCTACGGCGGGGCCGATGTCACCGTGCCGCTTGCAGGCACCAAGCAATCCGGCAACGGGGCCGACAAGAGCCTTCACGCGCTGGAGAAATACACAGACCTCAAGACCGCATGGATCCAGCTATGACCCCCACCATCCTTGTCGCCGGCACCTGGGACACCAAGGACGCCGAACTGGGCTACATGCGCGACGTAATCCTGGCCCAGGGCGGTCGGGTCCTGACCATGGATGTCTCGGTCCTGGGCGATCCCTCGCACCCGGCCGACATCTCCAAGCATCAGGTGGCCGAGGCCGCAGGCTCCTCCATCGCCGCCGCCATCGCGGCCGAGGATGAGAACACTGCCATGCAGATCATGGCCACCGGATCGGCCCGGTTGGCCGCGCAACTGCATGCCGAGGGCCGCATCCAGGGCGTGATCGTCCTTGGCGGCACGATGGGCACCGACCTTGCGCTCGACCTCTGCGCCGCCCTGCCCTTGGGCGTGCCGAAATACGTCGTCTCGACCGTGAGCTTCTCGCCCATGCTGCCGCCCGAACGCATCCCGGCGGATATCCAGATGATCCTCTGGGCGGGCGGCCTTTACGGGCTCAACTCCATCTGCAAAGCCTCACTCAGCCAAGCCGCCGGTGCCGTCCTGGGGGCAGCGCGTGCGGTTGAACCACCCCGCCGCGACCGTCCGCTGATCGGGATGACCAGCTTTGGCAAGACGGTGCTGCGCTACATGGTCAGCCTGAAACCGGCGCTTGAGGCGCGCGGCTTCGAGGTCGCCGTCTTCCACGCCACCGGCATGGGCGGCCGGGCCTTCGAAAGCCTGGCCGCCGAGGGCGCCTTCGCCGCAGTCCTCGACTTCGCCCCGCAAGAGGTGGGCAACCACCTTTTTGGCTCGGCCATCAGCGCAGGGCCGGACCGGATGACCGCGGCGGGCGCAAGGGGCATCCCCCAGATCGTCTCCATCGGCTGCTATGACCTTGTCGACCTTGTCGGCTGGCACCCCCTGCCCGCCCATCTGCAAGGCCTTCCCAGTCACGCCCACAACCGCCTGTTATCCTCGGTCGTCCTGGATGCCGCCGCCCGCCGCAAGGTTGCCCGCGCCATCATGGACAAGCTGGCGGCCGCGAAGGGCGAAACGATCTTCCTGTTGCCCACCCAGGGCGGCAACGAATGGGACCGCGACGGCGGGCCGCTGCATGATGCCGAAGGTCTTGCGGCATTCGTGGATGAGATCCGCAATGCCTGCCCACCGAACGTCCGGCTGATCGAACTTGATGCCCATATCAACGATCCCGCATTCAGCGAAATGGCCCTGAACATCATCGACAACTGGATGGAAACCGGAATCCTGCGTCGATCCTGACCTGCAATCGTTGCGGAAATCGAATCGGCGGAATTGCAAAGATTCGATCGCATCCGGAAACACTAAGATGCCACCAAACCGGTCCTCTGCGGCCCGCAACCGATTGCAAAGGCAATGAAACCGCAGCAAATCGGCCTATCCCGCACAGGTTGTATGGGCCGAACCTTCAAATCTCCTTTTGAGCGCCCCATTTTCGCCCTCATCCACAACCATGCAAGTCGCAGTGGATTGGTGCGCTTGTGTGGACGATTATCCGTGCAACGCGGGAAAGGCGGTAGGTCGCCAAACCCGTTTGCGCCGATTGGCCACCCTCGCGCTCCATTGCGGGAAGGGTGAGAAACATGGCGCAGCAGAAAGCGGTTGAACCCGCAATCGACGAAGAGGTCGATGACCTCATCGACGAACTGCAACCTGGCGCAAAGCTGCTCAAGGGTCAGTACACGATCACGCGCTATCTCAACAGCGGTGGCTTCGGCATTACCTATCTTGCCAAGGACAGCCTCGACCGGAATGTCGTGATCAAGGAGTGCTTCCCGAGCTCGTTCTGTCGTCGCAGCAAGACTGTCGTGGCCGCGCGCTCCCGCGCTCACACGGCGGAACTCCGGTCGATCGTTCAGCTTTTCGTTCGCGAAGCCCGCAATCTGGCCAAGATCGTTCATCCGAACATCGTTGCCGTCCATCAGGTCTTCGAGGACAACGGCACCGCATACATGGCCATCGACTATATCGACGGCCTTGACCTGCAGCAGGTGATCGACGGCGAAGGCCCGCGCCTGACGCCCGACCAGATCGTGAATATCACCGACAAGCTCTTGATTGCCGTGGGATTCATCCACGACAACGACATGCTGCACCGCGATATCTCGCCCGATAACGTCCTGATCGACAAGGCGGGCGAACCGATCCTGATCGACTTTGGCGCCGCACGCGAGCACGCCTCGAAAAGCACCCGCGCAATGTCGGCCCTGCGGGTCGTCAAGGACGGCTACTCGCCTCAGGAATTCTACATCGCGGGCTCTGAACAGGGACCGTGGAGCGATCTCTACGCCCTGGCGGCAACGCTGTACCACCTGATCTCGGGCGAAGCCCCGGTCAACGGTCAGGCACGACTGGCAGCCTTGGCCGAAGATCGTCCCGACCCCTATACCCCGCTGACGGGGCGCTATCCCGGCTATCCCGCTGGCTTCCTGGAAGCCATCGACCGCGCGATGAGCACGTTGCCGAAGCAGCGCCTGCAGTCCGCACCCGAATGGCTTGCAATGTTCAAGACCGGCGTTGTAGTCCGGGGACCAGATGCGGTCTCGGCGGTTGTCCACAAGCTTGTCGAAGCCTCGCGCGACGTGCCGGATGAGGCTGCAAAACCCGCCGTCAGCTCCCCGCCTCCGCTTGCCAAGGCCGCGTCGCAACCCGCGCCGCTTGCCGCCAGCCAAGGGGGCCGTGGCCGCAGTTCCGGCCAGCTTCTGGCCGGTGTTGCCGCTGCAGTCCTCGTTGTCGGCGTGGGTTACGTCATGCTGGGCAACGGCAAGGACGCTGCCCCAAGCGAGCAGTCCGTTGCCGCAGCCGCAGAACCGGTCAAGGAAGCCGATGCTGCGCCGGCCACAGAAACCAAGGTCGCTGAAGCGGCCGCGACGGCACCTGAGCCTGCTGTTGACGCGAGTGCTGAAACCAAGGATGAAGCGGCCACAACGGAAACTGCTGCCGCAGTGACCGAGACCGCGGAACCCGCTGCGGAAGCCCCGGCGCCCGAAGAAACGGCCGCAGCCGAGGCCCCTGCCGAACCCGAAGTGACCGAGGCGGAACCTGCAGCGGCCGAGCCGGAAGCAGCACCTGTCGAAGAGGCGGCGGCAACTCTCACGGCCCCGGCCGGGAAACCCAGCCCCAATCAGGTTGCCTTTGCGGCCTGGGACATCGCAATGCCCTTCTCGGTCAGCGACCGGATCGTCGATGGCCAGACCGTCGCTGTCATCACCCGCATTTCGCCGTCCGGCGATCCGGCCGAGGCCGGCGACTGGCTTGCCTCGGGTGTGATGATCCATGCCGTGAACAACACACCGATCGAAAAGTCCGGATCGCTGACGGTTGCCGTGATGAACGCAATGTCGGTTGACCCCGACGGCAAGGCGCGTGTCGTGGTCGACTACACCGACACCGCAGGAAGCCGCAAAACCGGTCTGCTGACGGTATCTTCGATCCGGCTTGTCAGTCTTTCCAACGGTGTCGGCTTGCGCTCGTCGGTGGTCGACGGTGTCTGGAAGACCGAAGTTACCGGCGTGACCCAGCCCGAAGTAACCACCTTGCGCCAGGGCGACATCCTGTTCCGCGACAAGACCACCGGTTTGCCGCTTGACGGCGCGGAAACGCTGGAAGCGGTCATGGCCGAACTCATCGCCAAGGATGTGACGCAGACGGAATTCTCGATCATTCGCGACAACAAGGTCAGCGAAGCTGTGATGCAGCTGACTGTCGATGGAGGCCAGTGATCAATGGGAATGATTCTGGCCAAACGCGAAAGCCCCGTTGGTGAGGACAGTTTTCTAGTGCCGTCAGGTTTGGACGGAACTGCGGTATCGGGCCGGGCAGGAACCGAACAGCCCCCTGGCCCGCTTGACCGATTGATTGTTTCGCTTGCCCGCGCGGTCGAACGGCTGGAACAAGCCCGCCCCGCCGGATCAGGCACAGGCAGCGCGACCTGACCTTTGGGTCAGCCGTCGCAAGGAATAGACGAACGATACCAGAGCCTCCGGGGTGCGGCATGGCCGATCAGCCATACGGCCCTCTACGGCAGAGCTTTGTCCAAGGAGATGAATTAGATGGCTAAACGGCGGACGATTCTTTTCAGCACTGCGGCCTTTCTGCTTACCAGCGCTGCTGCCATGGCCCAGGAAGCCTGCAGCTCCTATACGGTGGCCGTCGGCGACAACCTGCGCTATATCGCGCGCGCTGCCTATGGCGACGCCGACCTTTATCGCGTGATCTATGACGCCAACGTTTCCGTCATCGGGGAAAAGGCCGACCTGATCGAAATCGGCGCCGTGCTGCAAATCCCTTGCGACCCCAACAAACCGGCGCAAACTGAAACCGCCACGGCCGAAGCCGCCGAGACGGTGACAGTTGCGGCCGCCACGCCCGAAGCCGCCCCTGCCACGACCGAAGCCGCACCCGCCGCGCCTGCAGTTGCTCCGATCCGCTTTGTCACCGGCAACGGCTATGCCCCCTTTGCCGACGAAACGCTCCCCGGCGGCGGCATGTTCACGCAGCTGGTGGAAATGGCTGTCTTCCGGGCCGATCCGGCGATCACCTACAACATGACGTTCATCAACGACTGGCAGGCGCATATCGATGCGCTGTTGCCGTCAGGGGCCTATGACCTGAGCTTCCCGTGGATCCGGCCGAACTGCGAAGCCCCCGAAACGCTGTCGCCGGGCGACCAGACCCGCTGCAACGACTTTGTCTTCTCGGGTCCCTTCTACGAGATCGTCGACGGGTTCTTCGCACTTCGGGAAAGTGGCCTGGCCTCGGCCACCAAGTATTCCGACTATGAGGGCAAGCGCATCTGCCGGCCCGAAGGCCATACGGCCGGTGTCCTTGAAAGTGCCGGCCTGACGGTTCCGGCCATCACTCTGGTTCGTCCGGTCGAGGTTGTCGACTGCTTCGCCGCCCTCGCGGCAGGCGAGGTCGACCTGGTCTCGATCGACGCCGAGGTCGGAGACTCTGCCATTGCCAAGCTCGGCCTTGAAGCGGAAATCGAACAGAACCCGCACCTGATGTCGCTTCTCAGCCTGCACGTTATTGCGCACAAGACCAATGCGCGGGCCGTGGACATGATCGGAAGCCTCGATGCCGGGGCCATCGAAATGTACAATTCGGGCGAGTGGTACGAAATCGTGTCGACCGCTCTAACCAGGAACAATCTCCAGCAATAGATCGGGTGGCGGCCAATAGACTGTCCCCAGTCATTGGCCGCCATTTTCAAGATCAAGCCCCGGCTGAAAAGCAATACGGACCAAAATTCAAACGGCTCCTATTGCTGGCTTTTGCCCTTCGTACCAGTACGTTCGAATTCCGCCCACGCAAGTGAATGGAATTCGGACCTCTAGCCTCGGCGCGCACTGCACCGGCGTTCTGCGAGCCTGAGGGGCGCCGATTCGACGCAGTTACGCGGCGAAATCGGCGTTTCGGGCCAGAAATCCATCGCGAAGGACACCTCAGGATCAAAGGCCCGTAAGACCACGCGCTGCAATCCGAAGGAGACCAGAATTAGTCTCTCACATGATCCAGATTGATCACTGGATCGCCATATTCGTGCCACTTAAGCAACTTTAAGCTGAAGAGCCCGGTGAATTGTTTCGGTTTCCAACCGATGTCGCAAAAGCAATATGCTCCAAGAGGAAAGCGCCCCATGACGACTGCTGTTCGAAAGACAAGATTGACCGCCCTGACGCTGGCGATCATTTCGCTTCCGGTTCTGGCGTCCGCCCAGGAAGCCTGCACCACCTACACGGTAAGTGACGGTGACACGCTGGGCTCGATCGCCCAGGCGGCCTATGGCACCTTCGACTACCAGATGATCTTCAACGCCAACCGCGACGCGCTGGCGGCAAACCCCAACAGCCTGCCCGCCGGCCTGCAGCTGATCCTGCCCTGCGAAGACGGCCGTCTGACCCCCGATTCCGAACTCAGCTCGGTCATCGAGGCCGAGACTGAAAAGCAGGAATCGACCGCCAAGAAATCGAACGTCTACGAGCCGCCGCTCAAGTTCGTGACCTCGAACAACTGGATGCCCTTCACCGACGAAAGCCTGACCGGTGGCGGCATCTTCGTGCGTATGGCCGCAACCGCCATGCAGCGCGGCGGCAACGACCGTGACCATCAGGTTTCCTATGTCGATGACTGGATGTCGCACATCGACGTCCTGCTGCCTTCGGGCGCCTTCGACATCTCGATCGCCTGGGAATCGCCGGATTGCTCGAAGCTCGACATGCTGGGCGAATTCTCGGCCCGCATGTGCACCGAGTTCGACTTCTCGCTGCCGATCTACGAAACCGCCTATAGCTTCAACACGCTTGTTGACAGCAAATATGCCGACGCTCGCGCCTTCTCGGACTACGCCGGCGCCAAGATCTGCCGCCCCGAGGCCTGGCCGATGGGCGACCTGGAAGTCCAGGGTCTGGCGCCTCCGGTCGTCGAGATCGTGCAGCCGAAGAACCCGATCGACTGCGCCGAACTGCTGCTGAAGGGCGAGGTCGACGTCTACTCGATCGAAGCCGAGACCTCGACCTCGAACTTCACCGAGCTCAACGGCGTGGA
>JAEULQ010000027.1 GCA_016792685.1 Tabrizicola sp.
TCCTCGGTGAAGGCACCGAAGCGGACCAGGTCCTCGATGCGAAGCTTGTCCTTCTTGAATTTCCGGATCGAGACCAGCGAGCCGTCCACCGCAATCGGCGGGATCATGCAGTTGAAACGGCTGCCATCCTGGAGACGGGCGTCGCAATAGGGGTTCGATTCATCGACGCGGCGGCCCACGGCCGACACGATCTTGTCGATGATGCGCAACAGGTGGCGTTCGTCACGGAAGGTGACGTCGGAGAGCTCGAGCCGGCCTGCACGTTCGACGAAGATGCGCTTGGGGCCGTTGACGAGAATATCGTTGATCGTCTCGTCCTTCAGCAGCGGCTCCAGCGGACCAAGGCCCATGACCTCGTCGTAAAGCTCTTGCGTCAGCGCCAGCCGGTCTTCCTTGTTCAGGGCGACCGACATGTCGTCCAGCGCTTCGGTGGTCAGCGAGGCGATTTCCGAGCGGAGGTTCTGTTCCGTGGCCGATTCAATGGCCGACAGGTTCAGGTCTTCCAGAAGGCGCTTGTGGATCTCGACCTTGAGTTCGGTGAGACGTTCCTTGCGCTTCTTTTCCTTGTCCGCGGCGACGGCCTCGGCAGCAGCACGCTGCTGGGTCGCAGGCTGGGGCGCACGCGGTGCGAAGGCCGCGGCCTTGTCGACCGGGGCGGTGGCAGGTGCAGTGCCGCCCGGGGTCGGACGTCCGGGAGGCGTATCCTTCTTGAAGCGGCTAAACACTTGAATTTCCCCTTAAATCAGGCTCTTGCGACTTCAGCGGACTTGTTGAGGTCGTAGAGGGACTTGGCAAGTTTCTGCAATTCCTTGCGCAGCGGGTTCTTCCCGGCGCTTTCGGCAATCGGCAGACCATGGTCGTTGGCCTGGGTCACCTGTTCACCGCCATCGGGCAGTTGCACCTCGATGTCGATGTCAAGGCTTTCGGCCATGCGCTTGACGCGCGCCTTGGCGGACAGATCGGTGAACTTGGGCGCCCGGTTCAGAACGTAGCGCACCTTTTCATGCGGCAGGCCTTCGGCCTTCAGCGCCCGGATGAAGCGCAGGATGTTCTGGGCCGAGCGGAGATCGAGCTCCAAGAGCGCAAAATAGACATGCGACCGGGTGAGGACCGCTTCGGTCCAGGCCACCACTGTCTTCGGCATGTCAACAATGACGAAATCGAAGTTCGCCTGCGCCGTATCGAGGATCCGGCCGACATCTTCCGGCGAAACCATGTCCAGCGGCAGCATGTCTGCCGGCGCCGTGAAGACATGGAGCTTGTCGTTGAAGGTCAGCATCGACTTCATGAACGAGTCCGCGTCGATCGAGGCGGTATCGGTCAGGACCTCAAGCACGGCTTCCTTGCGCGGAAGGTCAAGATAGGTCGCGACCGAGCCGAACTGGAAATCGAAGTCGATGATGCAGACCCGTATGCCTTCGGAATCTGCGATATTGCACAATTCCCAGGCCAGGTTGGCCGAGAAGGTCGTGCCGCCGACACCGCCCGCCATACCATGGACCGGCAGGATCACGCCGTTTCGGTCGCCTTTCGGCTTGAAAACCGGGTTGAAAGTGCCTGTTTCCGGGTCGTAGCCCTCGGGCATGACCGGGGCGGGCTTGCGCAGACGCTCGATCGCGTCGTGCAGCGCACCTTCGGGCAACGGATAGGGGACGAAATCGTCAGCACCTAGCTTCAGCATCTGGTGCAGGACCGAGGGGCTGACCTGATTGGCGATGAGCAGGACCTTGATCCGCTTGGCCTTGGCCGCCTTGATCACGTCATTCATCTTCGAGAGCTCGCTCTCGTCCTCGCTGTCGACCGCGATCGCAACGAACTGCATGCCCGTGCTGTCGGGTTGTTTCAGGAAGACCAGCGCATCCTCGAAGTTCAGGTCACCCCAGGCTTCGCCAAGCTCTTGCTCCATGTCGTCGATCAGCAGATCGAATCGCTGCACGTCCCGCGAAATCGTGCAGGCAAGGATTGGCGCCGGATCGCTGTTCACACTGGGCTTGCTCGTCATGTAACGTTACATCCTTTTCAGTCCGGGGGCCGTTTATCACATGTATTCCAAAGGGTTGCCTTGGCAGTCCAGCAGTTGGAGCCGAACAGGGAAACCGCCCCCGACCTTGGCTTACCCTTCGGACCTTGGTCAAGAATGGTGGCGATATTTGGGCTAAAAATGCTTGTTTCTGGGATTATCCCACATTCTGGAAACGAAGAGGCCGGGCACAAGCCCGGCCTCTTGCCTTGCAGAACTGTCAGACGTCAGCCCGAAGGTGCCGCGTCCGCTGCCGCGCCTTCGTTGGTTGGCGAGGCGCTGAGGACGTAATCGCGCCAGATGATGGCGGCATACTTGCCGTTCAGCACCAGCGGGTGGCTCTTTACGAAGCCCGAGACCTCGGTCACCGTCCGGCGGTTGCGTTCCTCCGGCTGGTTGGTCTGGATGATCGGGCGGGTCTTGCCGTAGGACACGACCGCTTCCAGCCGCGACCGCGAGATCCCGAGCGAGGTCAGGTAGGCCACTGCCGCCTGAGCGCGCCGCAGTCCGAGCCGCTGGTTGTATCCGGCCGAGCCGACCAGGTCGGTGTGGCCGAAGACGCGGAAGCGGACCTCCGGGAACTGTTTGATGAAGTTCGCCTGTTTGCGCAGGATATCCTTTGCCTGATCCGTCAGCTCATAGCTGTTGAAGGCAAAGTTGATCGTGTCGGGAACCTCGGCGGCGAAGCGTTCGGCCAGAGCGACGGTGTATTCCAGCTCACCCGTTTGGAGGAGCATGTTGTTCATCGTCGCGTTGCCGAACTGGCCCTTGTCGACCTCGGCGCCAAGTTCACGGTCCCAGCTCACCGAGGATTCGCCACAGGCGGTCAACGCGAGGAGGGCAGAGGCTGCAAGCAGCTTGGGAAGCATACCGGTCATCTCCTTACTCCATCACATAGCCGTAGGAGCTGCTGAAGTCCTGGCGTGCCACTTCGCCGGCAGCGCCGCTCTTCGGACCCTTGGCAACCTCGCCGAAGAGGAACAGCTCGCGTTCCGTCGGAATGCGGACCCGGTCCGTCGGCAGGGCAAGCGCCTCGCCAGCCACCGGCGTAACCAGATGCGGGGTCACGATGATGACCAGTTCGGTCTGCGAGCGCTGGTATTCCGAGCTGCGGAACAACGCGCCAAGGATTGGAAGGTCGCCGATCCAGGGCAGCTGCGAGGCCGCGTCGCGGAAGTCGTCCTGCAGAAGGCCCGCGATCGCAAAGCTGTCCCCGTCGCGCATTTCGACCGTGGTCGAGGTCTGGCGCTTCTTGAAGGCAGGGATGACTGCTGCGTTTCCGCCTGGGTCATAGCCGTTCGCAGTGTCAAGTGAGGATACCGCAGCGTTGATCGTCAGGTTGATGATGTCCTGGTCGACGACGACCGGGATGAAGTTCAGCTCAACCCCGAACGGGCGATAGGTGATGGTGATGCCACCGCCGTCTGATGCGCCGGGAACCGGGAATTCGCCGCCCGCCAGGAACTTGGCCTCCTGGCCCGAAAGAGCCGTCAGATTCGGTTCGGCAAGGGTCCGCACCATGCCTTTGGCTTCAAGGGCCTCCAGCAGAACTGCGAATTCAAGTCCTCCAATGGAGCCACCGAAGCGGATCCCACCCGTCGAATCCTCAGGAAGCGTGATCGGGCCGGTCAGACCGTTGGTTCCGGAAAGGAAGGTCCCAGTCTCGCCCACCAACCCGCCGCTGTCGCCCAAGGCAACCGATGAGCCGAACCTCTTGGTGATGGTGCGGTTCATTTCGGCAAACCGGACTTTCAGCATGACCTGCTGGATGCCGCCCACGACCATCAGGTTCGAAACCCGGTCAGGGGCATAGCGGTTCGCAAGATCCAGAGCCCGGTCAAGCTTTGCGGTTGAGGAGACCTGGCCAGACAGCACGATCCCGTCATTGGCGGTCCGCACTTCGATGCTTTCGCCGGGGAGGATCTGCTGCAGGCGTTCCTTGAACTCGGCGATGTCAGGGGTGACATGCACGTCGACGTTCGAGATCAGTTGCCCATCCGGCGACAGTAGCGTGAGCGTCGTGCGCCCGGGTGCCTTGCCAAGAACGTAGATGGAGCGATCCGACAGCGTCGAGATATCGGCGATGCCAGGGTTGGCGATCGAGAGTTCCGCGAAGGGAACCTCGCTTTCAACGACAACGGCCCGGTTCATCGGAACGTTGAGAGATTCGGTGGCCTGGCCCTGCATAACGCGCAGGACCTCGGCAGAAACCGGCGTCAAAGCCGTGGATGCGAGAATCGCACCAAGATAACCTGCTACCAGGAGTCGCTTCATGTTCATGTGATCTGCCCTTTCGACCACGCCTCTGTTGGGTCTTAATCGCCCTTATCTTTGGCAGAATGAACCAAGCTGGGTTTATTTGCAAGAATCAAGGATTTGGAAGGATTCCTTGATGTGGGTAAACTGCAACAGGGCGCAAAGGATTGCAGAAATCGAAAGGCGCGGCCCCACATGATGTGGCCGCGCCCTACACGTTAGACGGGAAAATTTCTCAGTCGTTGCAGGGGATAACCTTCTCTTCGACCACGCCGCCCTTGTTCGACTTGATGGTGCAGACCTTGGGGGCTTCGACCACTTCGACCTTCTCTTCGGTGATCCCAAGCAGGGCGTTGGTGTCGACTTCGACGTTGCCTTCGACAACCTGGCTCGCGTCACTGACCAGCGAAAGCGACAGTTTGCCGGACGCCTGGGCCTGTGCCAGACGGGCAACCTGTTCCGGGGTCGCGGCCACTGTCACCGTCTTGGCAACAGAGCCATCGTCGAGTTGGCCCTCATTGAAGGCGCTGTTTACGGCGATCACCGTGACGGCACTTTCGATCAGTTGTGTCACCTCGGTTCCAGAGCCTGACGGCGTGCCAGTCCAGTAGATATCGATGAAGTCGTCCGGCTTCACAAAGGCCGAGACGCCCGACGCAGTGCCAACCCGGATCGCATAGGCGCGCATGCCATCTTTCAGCTTTGAGGTCAGGCTGGCAAGTTCGCCCGGCGCCGTGATCTTGCTTTCGAGGACCGGTTCAAACGCTTCGACCGCGCGCAGCACATAGCGCGGACCAGGGGCGTTCTCCGGGAACAGGACGGTCTTGTCGCGGAAGATCGTTTTCGGCAGGGCCTTTTCGGGCCAGTAGATCAGCTCGACATCGCCTTCTTCAAGCTCGTCGCCATAGGCTTTGGCTTTCTTGAAGACATAGACTTCGACCAGTTTGCCGGCCTTGCCATTGAAGGCCTTTTCGCGCTGCAAGGCGCCTTCAAGATCTGCCATGTAGCCCTGGATCATGTAGACCGCCATGCCGGCAAGGGCCATGCCGACGATCAGGACCAGACCGAATACTGCTCTCATTTCCTACCTCTATTCCTGGGCGGTTTGATGCGGAGAAGGACATTCTGTCCGCGCATCCATTTAATGCGACAGGGGCGCCCCATCAAGCAGATGGTCGGGCGCCCCGGGGAGTACCGGCAATTTGTGGCAGCCGGGGATCAGACGTCGAAGAATGTCTCGGCAACCATGACCTCTTCCGCGATGAAGGTGAGCATGTTGAAGATCGGTTCGCGCAGGAAGACGGTGATCAGCAAGGCCAGACCGACGACACCGGCAGTCAGAACGACCCAATCGACGGTCACCGCGCCATCTTCGTCCTTCAGGAACTTGGCCAACGTCTGCATCTTCTTCCTCCGGCGCCACTGGGTCATATTAACCAGAATGTGTCGTTCGAATGCGGCGAAACTATAGCACAGGTCAGGCAATTGCTGGTTGTATTGATCGGTTCTTTCGCATGAAATGAACGAATGAGTCCGGATCCGTCCACTCCAAAAGACAAAGGCCGCGCTTCACAGAAGCGCGGCCTTGTATGAGATCAGGCGATCTGATCAATCACCCGGGCATTCGCCCGTGCCGTCCATGCAAGCCTGAGCGTCGGACATTTCGGTCGCGATGCCGGCGGCGAGGTCCGAAACAGCCGGACGGATCAGCGTGAAGATCAGGAGGCCGAGGCCAACGACGGCGGCGGTCAGAACCACCCAGTCAACGGTCACAGCACCGGTTTCGTCTTTCAGGAAGGCGGAGAACTTGGTCATCGTCTTGTCCCTTTCTAAGGTTACGGTCTCTTCCAACCGCTGCGGTCCGGCCAATCGATCTGCCTTCGCCGTTCGGTATGACTGCATATAGCCCCCCAATCGTGGCAGCAGTTTGGACTGTTTCCGCAGAATTTTGGTCAACACGAAAAAATGCGCAGAAATCGTGCAAGATACGGAAATCGCTTGTAAAAAAAGTTAGCAGTCTGTTCATTCTCTCGTGGTAGCCCGTGGTTTTTCGGTCGAATCTGGCGGAATTGCCATGATTGAAGCCGAAAAGTACTGGTCTGGCGCCCGCCAAGCTGCGATTCTCCGACGAAACAACAAGGCGAGCAGGCCACCGCCCATGCGGACATCTCAAAAGTGGATCGCGGCGATTCTTCTCGCCGCTCAGCCGGCTTCGGGCCTGGCGGACGAATTCAGTTTCAAGCGCGTGAAAGTAGGTGACAGCCTGCCGGGCAAGCGCATCACGGTGCAGATCGACCCCGAAGAGCAGGCACGCTACCTCGCGGCCCTGCCGAAGGTCGACCCAAACCCCGATCACGGGCTGGAAGAGCCGAAAGCCAAGGCCGAGGGCGAGAAGGAGCCCGGCCCCGCCCCGGCTTCTTCCTACGCCTGGTATTGGGATGCGGTGCCGACCGGGCTTGGTGATGGACGTGACCGGTTCGATCTGGCGCTTGCGACCCTGTCGCAGGGTCCGGGCGGAACCGTTGTGGGGGCCCCCCGGATGCAGCACATGCAGGAGATGGCCGAGGACTATGGCAAGGATATCCTGCGCGCCACGCTTGACACCAATGTCTCGCCGGCGCTGGTCCTGGCGGTGATCGGGATCGAGAGCGCGGGCAAGACTGACGCAGTCAGCTCGGCCGGGGCGGTGGGGCTGATGCAGCTCATCCCGGCGACGGCCGAGCGGTTCGGGGTCAAGGATGCCACCGATCCGGTCGAAAACATCCAGGGCGGGGTCGCCTATCTGGACTGGCTACTGAAAGAGTTCAACAACGACCCGGTCCTTGCGCTGGCCGCTTATAATGCCGGCGAAGGCGCGGTCCGCGAGAACGGCGGGGTTCCGCCCTATGCCGAGACGCGGGACTATGTGCCCAAGGTCCTGGCGGCCTGGCAGGTGGCGCAAGGGTTATGCGTCAGCCCGCCGATACTGGTCACCGATCCTTGCATCTTCCGCACGGATCTGGCGGGCGGCTGACGCCCGCCAGATAAGATCAACCGACGATCGTCGCCTCGGTCGCGGCACGAAGCTCGGCTTCTGTCACGCCCGGGGCCAGTTCGACGATGTGCAGGCCCTTGTGGCCTACGTCCAGCACCCCGAGGTTGGTGATGATCCGGTCGACCACGCCCTTGCCGGTGAGGGGCAGGGTGCATTGGTGCAGGACCTTGGATTCCCCGTGCTTGGACGTGTGGTCCATGACCACAACAACGCGACCGACACCAGCAACCAGGTCCATGGCCCCGCCCATGCCCTTGACGAGTTTGCCCGGGATCATCCAGTTCGCGAGGTCACCATTTTCGGCCACTTCCATCGCGCCCAGGATCGCCATGGCGATCTTGCCGCCGCGGATCATGGCGAATGACGTCGCGCTGTCGAAATAGGCGGTCTGCGGCAGTTCGGTGATCGTCTGCTTGCCGGCGTTGATCAGGTCGGGGTCTTCTTCGCCCTCGAAGGGGAAGGGGCCCATGCCGAGCATGCCGTTTTCCGACTGCAGCGTCACGCTCACGCCCTTGGGGATATAGTTCGCGACCAGCGTCGGGATGCCGATGCCAAGGTTCACATACATCCCGTCGCGCAGTTCCTGCGCGGCCCGGGCGGCCATGCCGTTGCGGTCCCAGCCTTTGGTTTCTTCGGCCATCACACTGCCTCCCGCTTGCGCACGGTGCGCTGTTCGATCCGCTTCTCGTGCTTGCCGGTCACGATGCGGTGGACATAGATCCCCGGCAGGTGGATCGTGTCGGGGTCAAGGCTGCCGAGTGGCACCACTTCCTCGACCTCGACCACGCAGGTCTTGCCGCAGGTGGCCGCGGGCACGTTGAAGTTCCGCGCGGTCTTGCGGAAGACGAGGTTGCCCGAGGGGTCGGCCTTCCAGGCCTTCACAATCGACAGGTCGGCGACGATGCCGCGTTCCAGGATATAGGTCTTGCCGTCGAAATCGTGGTGTTCCTTGCCCTCGGCGATCACGGTGCCGACGCCGGTGGCGGTATAGAAGCCGGGGATCCCCGCGCCGCCCGCCCGCATCCGCTCGGCCAGTGTGCCTTGCGGGTTGAATTCCAGCTCCAGCTCGCCCGACAGATACTGGCGCATGAATTCGGCATTCTCGCCCACATAGGACGAGATCATCTTCTTGACCTGGCGCGTCTCCAAGAGAACGCCGAGACCGAACCCGTCAACGCCCGCGTTGTTTGACGCAACCGTGAGCCCTTTGACCCCGCTGTCGCGGATTGCGGCGATCAGAAGTTCGGGGATGCCGCAAAGACCGAAGCCGCCGGATGCGATCAGCATGCCGTCATGCAACAGCCCCTCAAGCGCCGCGGCAGCGCTGGGATAGACCTTGTTCATCTTTATCTCCTCCCGGTTCCGCCGCACGAGGGGAAGACCCCGGCGGGAACATCGGACCCAGACGATCCTGAAAGATTGCCCTTTCTCCCGCCATCCGTAAGAATACTTAGGAGGATAAGTAGAGGCGGGTATGGTCGGCACGCGCGACTATGAACGATTGGCCTTCCTGCACGCGCCGGACGCGACGCTGATCCTGGCCGACCGGATGATCCTGCGCGCCAGCCTGCGGGTGGAGGCCGTCTTCGGCTGGACCCCACGCGAGTTGGAGGGACAGTCGATCCGCGTGCTTTATCCCGGCCAGACCGATTACGAGCTGATCGGTGAGCGGGCGCGCAAGGCGATGCTGGCGACGACGGTCTACCGGGACGAACGATTCATGCGCCGCAAGGACGGCCAGGTGGTCTGGATGGAGGGCCACGGCACGGCGCTGGACCGGGACGACCCGCAGCGGCTGGCGATCTGGACCTATCGCCCGCTTGAGGCCGGGCCGGGTCCGGAGGGTCCGCTGACCGCGACCGAAAAGAAGATCGCGCGCTACCTGGTGAACGGCTTCACGTCGAAGGAAATCGCGCTGGCCTTGGCCTGCTCGCCCAGGACGGTCGAGGTCCACCGGGCGAACATGATCCGCAAGATGAAGGTGCGGAACAGTTTCGAGCTGGTCAGCCGGTTGCTGGCCGCGCCGGGCGAAGGTGGCTGATCAGCACCGCACGGCTGGTTGTGCAAGGGACGCTGATGCCTGGCAACCCCGCCCGTTGGTCACGAAAAGGACCGGGCTTTTCCCCGGCTAGGCCAGCGGCTAAGGTCGGCCCCGCCGCCCGCGTGGTGAAATGGTAGACACTGGGGACTTAAAATCCCTTGGCCGCAAGGCCGTGCCGGTTCAAGTCCGGCCGCGGGCACCACCTCCGGATCAAAGACCCAGCCGGTCGACCACCCAGACCCCCATGGCCTGCACCATGTCGTCGCGCCACGACAGCGGTCCTGGCTTGTAAAGCGCCGACCCCAGGGCACGCTGTTGTTTTTCCAGGATGCCCACGTCTTCCTTGGCGACGCGTTCCCAACGGTCGTAATAGGGCTCGGCTCGAACCTGGAAGTCGGGAAGCGACAGCCGATCCTTCGGGAAACAGCCGCCGACCTCAAGGATCGTGCGGGCTTCGCTTACGGGACGCGTGTTCAGCCACCACAGGCAATCCTGCGCGACGGCGAATTGTACCGTGGGGAAGACAACGGTGAAATAGGTGCCCAGTTTCGCGTCGTCGTCGAGGCCCTCGATCGGCGGGAATGGTGGCTGGTCGGAGCCCAAAGTGGCGACGGAGCGGCCCGAGATCACCTGGATCGTGATCCAGTCGCCTTTGGTCGGCGGCGTCCGCGACTGCTGTGCCCCGACCGTGTCGCGGTGGACGATACCGGTGTGATAGGTCTCGACCGCGTTTTCCAGGATCAGTTTCCAGTTCGCGGCTACGTCCAGCGTGACGCTCCAGGTGCAGCGCATGTCACCCAGCTTGTGGCTGGCCATGCGGTCGGGAAAATCGCCCAGATGCGAGCGCAGGCTTGGCCCGTCCTTCGTAAAACGCGCGAAGACGAAACCCTCCCACTGGTCCGTGTCCAGCGCGACAAGCCCGTTTTCCACCTTGTCGAAGCCCTCGGCATCTTTCATGTCCGGACAGCCGTAAAGGCGGCCATCATTCAGGTAGCTCCAGGCGTGGTAGGGGCAGGTGATGCGGCCTCCGACATTGCCCTTGCCCTCCAGCAGAATCGAGCCCCGGTGCCGGCAGTAGTTGGCAAAGCAGCGAAGCTGTCCGTCAGTGCCCCGGATCAGGACGATCGGCCCGCCGGGGCTGTCGAAGGCGCGATAGTCGCCGGGGTTCGGCAGCTCCTCGGCCCGGGTCAGGAAGAACCAATGTTTGAGGAACACCCGTTCGCGCTCGGCAGCAAAGATCGCCGGATCGGTGTAAAAGCCGGCTGGCATGGACCGCGCCCGGTTCAGGGGCTGGGTGGCAGCAGTCAGTTCAGAGCGGTCAAGGCGCATCGGGGCCTCCCTTTTGAGCAAAGATTGCCGTGAGGGAAGGGTCTCTGGCAAGGCCGCGCGATTGCCCGTGCAATCCGCCCGTTGTGGGACTAGGCTTTGTTTCGACCCGCCAGGGGTCGGCAGTCGAAAGGACGGACCATGGCCAAGGGCATGAACAAGCGCAAGGAAGTGAAGAAGCCGAAGAAGGAGGCCGCGAAGGCCCCGATCAAGGTGTCTTCGACCAATGCGAAAGTGACGATCTCTGCGGGCAAGCCGAAGGAGTGAGGCGGGCAGCCCGCCCGTTCAGAACACTTCCTTTACCGCTTCCATCGCCACATAGGTCGAAGTCGAGGCGACATGCGGCAGGGTCGAGATCACCTCGCCCAGGACCCGGCGATAGGCCTGGATGTCCGAGGTCCGCACTTTCAGGAGATAGTCGAAGCTTGACGCCATCATGTGGCACTGCTCGACCTCGGGCACATTCAGCACGGCCTTGTTGAAAGCGGTCAGCGCGGCTTCGCGCGTGTCCGACAGCCGTACCTCGACAAATGCAACATGCGCCTGTCCCATGCGGATCGGGTCAAGGATCGCGCGATAGCCGGTGATGATCCCGGCATCCTCCAGTCGTTTCATCCGCGCCTGGGTCGGCGATTTCGACAGGCCGATGCGGCGGGCAAGTTCGACCGCCGCGATCCGGCCCTCGGTTTGCAGCACCCGCAGGATCGCAAGGTCGAAACGGTCAAGATCGGCGCGGTCCACTGGCATGGCATTTTCCCCGAATGCATTGCGTTCGGCCCGCATAACACGAAAGCTTCGGGAAAACAGCCCGGCCTTTTGGGTATATGCTGGTCGGAAAGTGAGGTGCCAAATGCCAAATGATTCCGCCGCGTCCGCCTGGTCCGTGATCGAAACCGGCAGTCTTGCAGACGAGGCTGCCCTTGTCCTCCGTCTGGTGGCCGAAGCCGCGCTGGATGCCTCCGCCCGGACTGCCATCGTGGCCGAGGGGGCTGATCTCGTCCGTCGCATCCGGGCCAGCGCGCGGCCGGGATTGATGGAAGTCTTTCTGGCAGAATACGGGCTGTCGACCGACGAGGGCATCGCGCTCATGTGTCTGGCCGAGGCGCTTCTCCGCGTGCCGGACGCCGAGACGATGGATGCGCTGATCGAGGACAAGATCGCGCCTTCGGACTGGGGCAAGCATCTGGGGAAATCGGCCTCAAGCCTCGTCAATGCCTCGACCTGGGCGCTGATGCTGACCGGCAAGGTGCTGGACGACCGCGAGGGCGGGATTGCGGGCGCGCTGCGGGGGGCTGTGCGCCGCCTGGGTGAGCCGGTGATCCGCACCGCGGTCAGCCGTGCGATGAAGGAGATGGGGCGCAATTTCGTCCTGGGCGAGACGATCGACAAGGCAATGGACCGCGCCGAGGAGATGGAGGCCAAGGGTTACACCTACAGCTATGACATGCTGGGCGAAGCCGCGCGGACCGAGGCCGACGCGCGGCGCTACCACCTCAGCTACTCTCGCGCCATCACGGCAATCGCCCGGGCCGCAAAGGGCAATGACATTCGCTCGAACCCCGGGATTTCGGTCAAGCTTTCCGCCCTTCACCCCCGCTACGAAGTCGCCAAGCGTGCCCGGGTGATGGAGGAACTTGTCCCCCGCGTTCGCGCTCTGGCCACGCTGGCCAAGGCGGCGGGTCTTGGCTTCAACATCGACGCGGAGGAGGCCGACCGGCTGGCCTTGTCGCTGGAGGTGATCGAGGCAACCCTTTCGGACCCGGCGCTCAAGGGCTGGGACGGTTTCGGGGTCGTGGTCCAGGCCTATGGTCGCCGCGCTGGTGCCGTGATCGACTGGCTGCATGCGCTGGCCACGAGGCTTGACCGCAAGATCATGGTCCGCCTCGTGAAGGGCGCCTATTGGGATGCCGAGGTGAAGCGGGCACAGGTCCTTGGCCTTGCAAGCTTTCCGGTCTTCACCCGCAAGCAATCGACGGATGTCTCGTATGTCGCCAATGCCCGAAAGCTTCTGTCGCTGACCGACCGTATCTACCCGCAATTCGCCACCCACAACGCCCATACCGTTGCCGCAATCCTGCATATGGCGGGGGCGCAGGGCCTGACGCCCCTGGACTATGAATTCCAGCGCCTGCATGGCATGGGCGAGCGGCTGCATGACCTCGTCCTGACCGACAAGGGCACCCGCTGCCGGATATATGCCCCGGTCGGCGCGCATCGCGACCTTCTGGCCTATCTCGTCCGTCGCCTCTTGGAGAACGGCGCAAACTCCAGCTTCGTCAACCAGATCGTTGACGAGGATGTCCCGCCGGAAACCGTCGCCGCCTGCCCGCTGACTGCGGTCGAAGCGCACGCCAGCATCCCCAACCCGGCGCTTGCCACCGGGCCTGCGCTCTTCGCACCGAGAGCGAACTCCAAAGGCTGGGACCTGACCGATGCTGCCGACCTCGCCGCGATCGAGACCGCCCGCGCGCCCCATATGACGGCCCAGATCGACGCCCATCCGCTGATCGCGGGCCGGGTCGTCGGCGGGCCCCGTCTGGCTGTCCTCAACCCCGCCACCGGCGCGCTGGTCGGCCATGTCCTGACCGCGGGCCAGCCGGATGTCGATACCGCGCTGCGCCTGGCCGAACCCTGGGCTGCGGCTGCCCCGGAACGCGCCACGGTCCTGAATCGTGCCGCCGACCGGATGGAGGCGGACTTCGGTCGCATCTTTGCGGTTCTGGCGCGTGAAGCGGGGAAAACCCTTGCTGATGCCGTCGCCGAACTGCGCGAGGCGGTGGATTTCCTGCGCTACTACGCGACCCAGACCGCTCAGCCGCATCCCGCGCGCGGCACCTTTGCCTGCATCAGCCCCTGGAACTTCCCGCTCGCCATCTTCTGCGGCCAGATCGGCGCGGCGCTGGCTGCGGGGAACGCTGTCCTTGCGAAGCCGGCCGAACAGACCCCGCTCATCGCCGCGCTGGCCGTTGACCACCTGCATGCCGCAGGCGTCCCGGCCACAGCGCTCCAGCTTCTGCCGGGGGACGGGGCCATCGGCGCGGCGCTCACCCGCGACCCGCGGGTCAATGGCGTGGCCTTCACCGGCTCGACCGAAACCGCGCAAGCCATCCGACGCGCGATGGCAGCGAACCTCGACCCGACCGCGCCGTTGATCGCCGAAACCGGCGGCCTGAATGCCATGCTGGTGGATTCGACAGCCCTTCCCGAACAGGCCGTCCGTGACATCATCGCCTCCAGCTTCCAGTCTGCAGGGCAGCGGTGCAGCGCGCTTCGCTGTCTTTATGTGCAGGAGGATGTGGCCGAGACGGTCACCGAAATGCTTTTCGGTGCGATGGAGGATCTGAGCCTCGGCGATCCCTGGGCCTTGTCCACCGACATCGGTCCGGTGATCGACGCCGAGGCGCAAGGTGCGATCCGCGCCTATGTCGACGCAGCCCGCGCCGAGGGCCGAGTCCTCAAGGAATTGAAGGCGCAGGGGCAGGGGACCTTTATCGCGCCTACGGTCCTGAAGGTCAAAGGCATCAAGGACATGCCGCGCGAAATCTTCGGCCCGGTGCTCCACATCGCGACCTTTGCCGCATCGGAGATCGACGCGGTGATCCAGGCGATCAATGCGACCGGCTATGGGCTGACCTTTGGCCTCCATTCCCGCATCGACGACCGGGTGCAGCGGATCGTCGAGGGGCTGACGGTCGGCAACACCTATGTCAACCGCAACCAGATCGGCGCCGTGGTGGGCAGCCAGCCCTTCGGCGGCGAGGGGCTGTCCGGCACTGGCCCCAAGGCGGGTGGCCCGCATTACCTGACCCGCTTTACCAAGGCCCCCGCGCCGGAAGCCAAGGCTGACGACGCGACCACCTCGCTGTCCGAGGTCGCCCGGTCGCTTGCTGCCCCCTGGCCTGCCAGCGAGACCCATGCCGTCGACATGCCGGGCCCCACGGGCGAGTCGAACCGGCTGACGCTCAGCCCGCGGGCGCCGCTCCTTTGTCTCGGGCCGGGTCGTTCGGCCGCGCTGAAACAGGCAGAGGCAGTGCGCAAGCTTGGTGGCCATGCTGTCGAGGCCCCCGGCCTGTCGCCCGAAACCCTGTCAACGCTGCAGGGCTTTTCCGGCGCAATCTGGTGGGGAGAGGCCGATGCCGGCCGCCCCTATGCTCAGGCGCTTGCCTCGCGGCCGGGCCCGATCCTGCCCCTGATCGGCGCGCCCGATGCGGGACATGTGAGCCTTGAACGCCACCTTTGCATCGACACAACGGCCTCGGGCGGCAACGCCCAGCTTCTGGCCGCCGTCGCGGACGCTTGACCAAAAGCCGCGGATCGGGAAGGGTTCGCCCATGTTTCCGATCCGCGACCATAACCCTTCTGGGCGAACGCCTTATGTCACCATCGCGCTGATCGCGATCAACATATTGGTTTTCCTGGCCTATTTTCCGACGCAGGATGATTGGCAGCTGCAGGGCTTCTTCATGACCTGGGGTCTCGTTCCGGCCCGCTTCACGGCCGGCGAAGGGTTGGAGACGCTGGTCACCTCGATGTTCCTGCATGGCGGCTGGATGCATCTGGCTGGCAACATGCTTTTCCTCTGGATCTATGGCGACAATCTTGAGGAAGAGATGGGACCGGTGGGCTTCCTCGCTTTCTACCTTGCTGCCGGGGCGGCAGCCGGGATCGCGCAAGTCCTGCCTGAACCCGGCTCGGCCATCCCGATGGTTGGTGCCTCGGGGGCTATTGCCGGGGTGATGGGGGGATATCTCCTCCTCTTCCCCCGCGCCAAGGTGGATGTCCTGTTCATCTTCATCATCTTCTTCCGCATCTTCGCCATTCCCGCCTGGATCGTCCTGGGGCTCTGGCTTGGCATCCAGATCTTCTCGGGTGTCTCCACCCCCAGCGACGAGGGCGGCGTGGCTTATTGGGCGCATGTCGGCGGCTTTGTGGCGGGGCTCGTCCTGACGCTGCCGGTCTGGCTCCGCCGCGGCGCGCGCGGCTACTGGCAGGCCACAGCCGGCCATCCCCCGCATCCCGAGACGCATTTCGAAGCGGCGCGCTCGAACGTGCCGTTGATCCGGCGCAAGCACTGACCCAGCGGCAGGTCGCGCCCTGAGGTCCGCCAGGCTATGACGCCTTCAAAGCTTTGCTTTGCGCGGGAAAGCCATGCGCTTAGGATCAGCCGTGGGAGGGTGTCCGATGCTTCGCCTGGCTGTGCCGCTTCTTTGCCTCGCCGCTCCAGCCGCCGCCGAGTGTCGGCTTGCCCTTGCGCTTGCGGTCGATGTGTCGCGTTCGATCGACGCCCAGGATTACCGGATCCAGACCGACGGTCTGGCCGGTGCCCTGGAAGACCCGGAGGTCCGCAAGGCGATCTTCGGGCCGGAAGGTGAAGTGGCACTGGCGATCTATTACTGGAGCGGGAACGGCTATCAGGATCTGATCCAGCCCTGGGTTCTTCTGCAGGCCCCCGAAATGCTGGACCAGGCCATCTGGCAGGTCCGGCGGACCCCGCGCCCCGAAGCGAGGCTGGCAACCGCCATGGGCGACGCCCTGCGCTATGGGGCAGAGCTCATGTCAGACGCCCCGGACTGCGCGCGCAAGGTGATCGACGTGGCGGGTGACGGACGCAATAACGAGGGCATCTCGGTGGCCCGCACCTATGAACGCGAGGATTTCACTGGCATCACCGTCAATGGCCTTGCCGTGGGTGAACACGAGACCGATCTCGTGCGGTATTTCCATGAGGAGTTGATCCGCGGTCCCGGGGCCTTTGTCGAGGTCGCCGCCCGGCAAACCGACTATCCCGACGCCATCCGCCGAAAGCTCTTGCGTGAGCTGCAGGGCCCGATGATCGGTTTCTTGCCTGTGCCCGCCCCGACCAAGGGCTGACAGGAACCTGCCACAGATGAGGAAAACCCGACCGGAATTTCGCCGGTTTTCCGTTGACTCATGGAGCGACGCGGGATTTCCATCCGTGGATTGGTAGACAAATTCGGAGGTTTCTATGCGCCGCCATTTTGCTGCGCTTGCCCTGGCCCTTCTGATCGTTCCAGGCATGGCCCTGGCAGATCGGGTCGTGGCCCGGGTCTCGATCGGCAATCAGACCATGAAGGTCTATCATGAGGGCCGATTGCTTTTCACCTGGCCGGTCTCGACCGCAAAGGCGGGAAAGATCACACCGCCCGGGACGTTTGAACCGGAGTTCCTGTCGCGCAACCATCGCTCGCGCCGCTACAACAACGCGCCGATGCCCTTTGCGATCTTCTACGATGGCAATTACGCCATCCATGGCACAGACCAGATCAAGCGCCTGGGTCAGCCCGCAAGCCACGGCTGCGTGCGCTTGCACCCGGACAATGCGAAGATCCTCTTCCAGATGGTCAAGGCCGAGGGGATGGAGAATACCCGCGTGGTGATCGTCAACTAGGGCCGCGTCCGATGCGCGGATGATGCGGGACAGCATCCACCTTGGCGAAGGTGATGGCCATTGCCGCAGGTCATACGGGTTTGTCGCTTTGGCTTCTGGCCATAGGCGCGGGACTTCTCGCACACTCTTTCTTTCCGGCGCGCCAGACCCTATAGACCCGCCTGAACCACCGGGAACGATGCGATGCAAGGCTCTGCCAACCTCAACCTGATGATCAAGGCCGCGCGCAAGGCGGGCCGCAGCCTTGTGAAGGACTTTCGCGAGGTCGAAAACCTGCAGGTCTCGACCAAGGGGCCGGGCGATTTCGTCTCCAAGGCCGACCGCGAGGCCGAACGGCTGATCAAGGAGGAACTCCTTGGCGGCCGCCCGACCTATGGCTGGCTGGGCGAGGAGACGGGTGCCGCTGCGGGTGCCGACCCGACCCGGCGCTGGATCGTCGATCCCCTGGACGGAACCACGAACTTCCTGCACGGGATGCCACATTGGGCGGTGTCGATCGCGCTGGTGCACAAGGGCGAGATCGTCTCGGCCGTGGTCTATGACCCGGCGAAGGACGAGATGTTCTGGGCCGAAAAGGGCGCCGGTGCCTGGCTGAACGACAACCGCCGTCTGCGCGTCTCGGGCCGCCGGGCGATGCATGAGGCGGTCTTTGCCACCGGCGTGCCCTTCGGGGCCAAGTCCACCCTTCCGGCGATGCTGAAGGATCTCGGCCGCCTGATGCCAGCCTGCGCCGGTGTCCGCCGCTGGGGTGCAGCAGCCCTGGATCTGGCCTATGTCGCGGCGGGCCGCTTCGATGGCTACTGGGAACGCGAGCTTTCCGCCTGGGACGTGGCGGCGGGCATCCTTCTGGTCAAGGAAGCCGGCGGCCTGGTCGAAGGCCTGCGCGAAGGCACCGATCCGCTGGACGGCGCGCTGATCGCGGCGAACGACGGGCTCTTCAAGGCAATGGCCGACACGATCCGGGCCTGACTTTCGTCGCAGCCGATTTCTTCAAAGAAATCGGACCGGAGCCTTTGCTGGCTCCGTGCCGGAATTTTCGAAAATTCCGGCGCCCGGCCCGATCAGCCGCGCTGCAGTTTCACCGGCTCGCTCCGCGCCAGCCGCAGGAAATGCGCGACATAGGGCTTGGACACGTCCTCGTCTCGGGTCGCGGCATACATGCGCTTCGTCACCACCTCCGGCCCCAGGGGCCGGGTGATGTAATCGGCATTCGACTTCACTTCCCGCATCACCCAGTCCGGCAGCACCGCTACCCCCCGGTTTGACCCCACCAGCATCAGGATCACCGCCGTCAGTTCCGCCGTCCGCTGCGCCCGGGGCTCGACCTTGGCGGGCGTCAGCACCTCGGTGAAGATGTCCAGCTTGTCGCGGCTGACCGGATAGGTGATCAGCACCTGGTCACGGAAATCCTCGGCGGTGATGAAGGGTTTTGCGGCCAGCGGGTTCTGCGATGAGCCGACAAAGGTCGGGTGATAGTCGAACAGGGGATTGAAGCTGATCCCCGGCGGCGGCTCGCGGTCGGAGGAGATCACCAGATCCACCTCCTCGCGGTTCAGCGCCGGCAGGGCCTCAAAGGCCAGCCCGGCCCGGATATCCACGTCGATTTCGGGCCAGGCATGTCGGAACAGTTCCAGCACCGGGAAAAGCCAGTCGAAGCAGGCATGGCATTCAATCGCGATATGCAGCCGCCCCGTCCGCCCGGCGCGCAGGGACCGGAACTCTTCCTCCATCGCGTCGATCTCGGGCAGGATGCGCTCAGCCGCCCGCAACATGCGGACCCCTGCCGCCGACAGCCGCATCGGCTTTGACCGCCGGACGAAAAGCTCCATCCCCGCCTGATCTTCCAGCCCCTTTACCTGATGGCTTAGCGCCGACTGGGTCATGTTCAGCATGTCCGCCGCCCGCGCCAGCCCCCCGGCCTGCTGGATCGCGCGGATGGTCCGCAGGTGCCGCAGCTCGATGTACATGAACGATCCTCATGAAGATGGTGAGAATTATGAATTGGTCTCACATCATCCGATCTGCGACAAGGGCGCATGTGAAGGAGTACCCCATGTCCAATCCGCCCCGCATCAGCTTTGAATTCTTCCCGCCGCAGTCGCTCGACGCCTCGTTCCGGCTTTGGGAGACGGTGCAGGCGCTGGCCCCGATGCGGCCGAATTTCGTCTCGGTGACCTATGGCGCGGGCGGGACCACCCGGAAGCTGACGCATGAGGCCGTCTCGACGATCCGCCGCAATTACGGGCTGAACGTCGCCGCGCATCTGACGTGCGTCGATGCGACCCGGGCCGAAACCCTGGCCATCGCCGAGGCCTATGCCGAGGCGGGAGTGACCGAGATCGTGGCCCTCCGCGGCGATGCGCCGAAAGGGAACGAGCGGTTCACCCCCCACGCCCACGGCTTCGCCAATTCGGTCGAACTGGTAGAGACGCTGGCGAAGACCGGCAAGTTCAAGATCCGGGTCGGGGCTTACCCCGAACCTCATCCCGATGCGGCGGATGGCCTCGCCGACGTTACTTGGCTCAAGCGCAAGATCGACGCGGGCGCCACTTCGGCGATCACCCAGTTCTTCTTCGATGCCGACACGTTCTTCCGCTTCCGCGATACCTGTGTGAAAGCCGGAATCGAGGCGCCGATCATCCCCGGCATCCTGCCGATCATCAGCTGGGATGGCGCCAAGAAGTTCGCCAGCCGCTGCGGCACTCAAGTGCCCGCAAAACTGGATGAGGCCTTCACCACTGCCGCACGCGACGGGCGCGAGGAGCTGCTGGCGCTGGCCCAATGCACGGCGCTTTGCGACCGGCTCCTGCAGGGCGGGGTGGAAGACCTGCATTTCTACACCCTCAACCGTCCGCACCTGACCCGCGAAGTCGTGCGCGCCCTTGGCATCCTGCCCGAGCTCGTCCTGGAGAAAGTGGCCTGATATCAACCCTTTCGAGGGTAAACGTTGTCTCCCTGGGCGGCTTTCCGACCTGTCCCCAGCAGAAGCCGGAAAGCCGCCGCTTTTTTCCATGGCTTGGCCCGCTGCCTTTCGGCTAATCTGGCGCGACCCTCTTGCCCGGAATGCCGATGTCGAAACTCATCACCCTTCTGAACGGCCCGAACCTGAACCTTCTCGGTCTCCGGCAGCCCGAAATCTATGGGCGCGAGACCTTGGACGATGTGGCGGCCAAGGTCGCCGATCTGGCCGAAGAGCTGGGCGTCCGCGTCAAGGCCCTGCAGTCGAACCATGAGGGGCAACTGGTCGACTGGATCCAGGAAGCTCGCGGCAGCTCTGCCGGGATCATCATCAACCCCGGCGCCTATTCGCACAGCTCGATCGCGATCCTTGATGCGTTGAACGCCTTTGACGGTCCGGTCCTTGAGGTCCACATCTCCAACATCCACAAGCGTGAGGCCTTCCGCCACCATTCCTTCGTCAGCCAGCGCGCCGATGGGGTGATCGCCGGCTGCGGCACCGAGGGCTATCTTCTGGCGCTTCGCCGGATCACCTCGCTTCTGAAGGCATGACCGACCGCTTCCGCTGGCATCCCGACGCAAGGCTGCATGACAGCGCCGGGCGCGAAGTCCGGCCCCTGCCGTCCAAAGGCCCGGTCCTGCCCGACAGCGCGGATGGCCTGGCCCAGGCCATCGGCCTTTCCGCCTTCCGGATCGGCGCGCCAGAGCGCACCCCGCCTGACACCGGTGAAAGACCGGTCTTCGAGACCCTCACCTCGGGCTCCACTGGCCAGCCCCGCCGTATCCGGCGAAGCCAGGCCTCTTGGATTGCAAGCTTTTCCGTCAATGCCGGGCTTGGCATCGGCCCCGGCGCGCGGGTGGCGGTGCTGGGGCGGCTGGTGCATTCGCTCGCACTCTACGGTGCGATCGAAGGCCTTCATCTCGGCGCCGAGGTTCATCTTCTCGACGCCCTGCGCCCCGACCGCCAGCGGCAGGCCTTGGGCCTTCGCCGCGTCACTCATCTCTACGCCACCCCCGCCCAGCTGCGTCTCCTCGTGGGTCCGGGGTCGCTTTCCGACCTGCGGCTTATCCTTGTCGGCGGCTCGAAACTCGACGCCGCCCTTCGCGCTGCCATCACGGCCCTGGCGCCCCAGGCGCAGGTCCGCGAATTCTATGGGGCGGCAGAGACAAGCTTCATCACGCTGGCCGACACGGCGACGCCAGGCGCCTCGGTCGGCCGGCCCTATCCTGGCGTTGAGCTCTCCCTCGACCCGTCCGGAGAGGTCTGGGTGAAAAGCCCCTACCTGTTCGAGCGTTATGCCGACGATCCCCGGTCCCCAGCTGATGCTTCTCAGTCCGGCCAAGGTATCCCCGCCGCCGATCAGCCCATCGGCAGTACCCGCTGGCGCGATGGTTGGCTTTCGGTGGGCGAGGTCGGGCAGTTCAAGGACGGATTTCTGTTCCTGAAGGGCCGGGCTGGCCGGATGGTCACTGTCGCCGACCAGAACGTCTTTCCCGAGGAAATCGAGGCCTTTCTCGCAACCCTTCCCGGCATTACCCGCGCCGCCGTCCTGCCCCGGCCGGATGCCAGACGCGGCACAGTCCTGATCGCACTGGCCCAGGGCGATCCGGGCCGGGAAGCGGCGATCCTTGCGGACCTGCGGCAGGAGCTTGGCCCCCTGAAAGCCCCCAAGGCCCTGATCTGGCTGGACGACTGGCCGGTTCTTCCATCCGGCAAGACCGACCTCAGGGCGTTGGAGGCATTGGCACGATGGCCCGCCTGATTGCCGCCCGTCGCACGGCTGTCGTCCCGCGGGGCGGGGCTTTTGCCCGCCTGCGGATCGAGGACCTCGCCGCCCCCGTCGTGACCGCCTGCCTTGCGGATGCGGGGCTTTCCCCGGACCGGGTGGACGAGCTGATCCTGTCCAACGCCCTTGGCACAGGGGGCAATCCCGCGCGCCGGGTGGCGTTGGCGGCTGGCCTGCCCGAAACCGTCGCGGGTCTTACCACCGACCGGCAATGTGCAGGCGGGCTAGACGCGGTCCTCATTGCCCGCGCCCTTGTTGATTCCGGCGCTGCCGATATCGTCCTTGCCGGTGGCGTCGAAAGCTATTCCCGCCGCCCCCTGCGCCTTGCGACCGACCCGGACGGCGGCCAGCCTATCCCCTACGATCAGGCGCCCTTCACCCCCTGGCCCGATCGTGACCCCGACATGGCGGAGGCTGCCGAGGCGCTGGCCGCCCGCCTGAGGATCCCCCGCGCGCGCCAGGAGGGCTGGGCGGCCGAAAGCCACGCCAAGGCGCTCGCCGCCGACCTTGCGGCCGAGATCGTGCCCCTGAACGGGGTCACCCGGGACGCATTCCCCCGCGCCCTGACCCCCCGGCTTCTGGCCCGCGCGCCCGCCCTGACCGGCTCGATCACAGCCGCAACCGCCGCTGTCGCGGCAGATGCGGCCGCCATTTGTGTGGTCGTCTCGGACCGGATCGCGCAGGGCAGGGGACTTGCCATCCTGGGTGGTGCCACGCTTGGTGGCGACCCGTCGGAGCCCGGCCTCGCACCCCT
>JAEULQ010000051.1 GCA_016792685.1 Tabrizicola sp.
TGTTTCGCCATCACCTACGCCGCGATGGGTGACCATCAGAAGAATGCCGAGCGTGCAGCCCGTGACCTTGGCGCGCCGGAATGGAAGGTGCTCACCCTCATCTCTGCCCCGATGCTTGCGGCACCCCTCGCCGCCGCCTTCTTCCTGTCCGTCACCTTCTCCTGGGACGAATTCATCATCGCCTTCCTGCTCACCCGCTTCGACGTCACCCTTCCGGTCGAGATCTGGTCGATGCTGAAATCGGGCCTTTCGCCCGCCACCAATGCCGTGGGCTCGCTTGTCTTCCTCGTCTCGGTCACCCTGGTGATCCTCCTTGAACTCACCGTCTTCCGGAGGGCCAGATGACCGCTGCCGTCTCCATCGCCGAAGTCTCGCAGCGCTATGGCAACGCCACCGCGCTGGACCGGGTCAGCCTGGATATCGAGGCGGGAGAGTTCGTCGTCCTCCTCGGCCCCTCGGGCTGCGGCAAGACCACGCTTCTGAACCTGATTGGCGGGTTCACCGAACCGACCGCGGGGCGTGTGCTGATCGGGGGCCGCGACATGGCGGGCGTTCCGCCCAAGGACCGGCCCACCACCACCGTCTTTCAGGACTATGCCCTCTTTCCCCACATGACGCTGCGCGACAACGTGGGTTTCGGCCTGCGGATGCGCGGAATGGACCGCGCCAAACGTGCGGCAAAGGCTGACGCCATGCTCGCCCTCGTCGGGCTGGAGGGGCGGGGCGACCGGCGACCGCATGAGCTGTCGGGCGGCCAGCGGCAGCGCGTCGCTTTGGCCCGGGCCTTGGCCGTCGAGCCGGAAGTGCTGCTTCTGGACGAGCCCCTTGGCGCGCTGGACCTGAAGCTCCGTCGTCAGATGCAGGACGAGTTGAAGGCAATCCAGCGCCGGGTGGGTACGACCTTCGTCCATGTGACCCACGACCAGGAAGAGGCCATGGCCATCGCCGACCGGATTGTGGTGATGAACGCCGGGCGCATCGAAGACCTTGGCCCCCCGCGCGAGGTTTACCTGCACCCGAAGACACTTTTCACCGCCGGATTCATGGGCGAGGTCAATCGCATCCCTGTTACGGGCGGACGCGCACCCTTCGGTCCGGTGCCGGTGGCGGATGGAATGCTTCTCATCCGGCCCGAGGCGATCGGCCCGACCGGCTCGCTGCATATCGGGCTTTGCAAGGTGGAAGAGACTGCCTTCTTCGGCACCCATGTCCGGGCGCATGTCGCGCCGCTCGCCGCGCCTGACTTGCGGCTGGTCGTGCATCTGCCGCAATCTCGCATGGTCGAAGCGGGCGGCGTGCTTGATCTTGGCGCCGAAAGCCATGTGGTGCTGCAGGAATGAGAGCGAAGGCCGAAGACTGGTGGCGGGTCCGCAAGATGGGCGACGGCGTCACTCTCATCGACGAACCCCACATCCGCGAGTTCTACCGCTGCAACGTCTGGCACGTGCGGGGCCGTGACACCGACATGCTGGTCGACAGCGGGATGGGCGTCGTCAGTCTGCGGACGCATGTCCCGCTGGTCACTGAACGGCCCCTGCAGGCCGTGGCCAGCCATACCCATTTCGACCATGTCGGCCTGCATCACGAATTTCCCTGCCGCCTGTGCCACGCGGCCGAAGCGCACCTTCTGCGTGCCCCCACGCGCGAGAACACCTTCGCCGACAGATACGTCACCGACGCCATCTTCACGACCCTACCGCCCGAACCCTACCAGTCCGCGACCTACACCGTGCAGGCCGCCCCGGTGCAGCGGCTTTTGTGGGACGGGGACATCGTCGACCTGGGTGATCGCCACTTCGAGGTCATCCACACCCCCGGCCATTCCCCCGGCGGCATCGCCCTGTGGGAAGCGGCGACAGGTGTCCTCTTTTCCGGCGATATCGTCTATGACGGCGAGTTGATCGAGGGCACCAGTGACCTTGAGCAATGGCAATACATCCATTCGATGGAACGGCTGCTGGCCCTTCCGGTCCGGGTGGTGCATGGCGGGCATTTCCCAAGCTATTCGGGCGAACGGCATCGGGAAATGATCCGGGACTGGCTGAAAGGAAAAGGCAGATGACGCGTTTCAACCAACCGCTTGGCGGTAACGACATGCCCCGTTTTGGCGGCCCGGCAACGATGATGCGCCTGCCTTCGGCCCCAAGCGCAAAGGGGCTCGACGTTGGCTTCATCGGCATTCCGATGGATCACGGCACCTCGAACCGACCCGGCACGCGTCTCGGGCCGCGCCAGATTCGGGATGAGTCGCGAATGCTCAGGCCCTACAACATGGCAACAGGCGCCGCGCCCTTCGATCATCTGCAGGTGGCCGATCTGGGCGACGTGCCGATCAACACCTTCGACCTGAAAAAGACCGTCGACATCATCACCGCCCATTACCGCGAGGTCCTGTCGCACGGCACCATTCCCCTCACCCTTGGCGGTGATCACACCCTGACCTGGCCAATCCTGCGGGCGATCAGGGAACGGTACGGGCCCGTCGCGCTGATCCACATCGACGCCCATGCCGACATCAATGACAAGATGTTCGGCGAAACCGTCGCCCATGGCTGCCCCTTCCGCCGCGCCTGGGAGGATGGCTGCCTGCAGAACGACAAGGTGTTCCAGATCGGCCTGCGCGGCACCGGCTATGCCGCCGACGATTTCGACTGGGCGCGCGGGCAGGGCTGGACCGTCGTTCAGGCCGAGGAATGCTGGGGCAAGTCGCTGACCGGTCTCATGGCCCAGATCCGCGACCGGATCGGTCAGGCTCCGGTCTACATCACCTATGACATCGACAGCCTTGACCCCGCCTTCGCCCCCGGCACCGGCACGGTCGAGCCCGGTGGGCTGTCCACCTGGCAGGCGCTTGAGATCATCCGGGGTTGCCAGGGCCTGAACATCGTGGGCGGCGACCTTGTCGAGGTCTCGCCCCCCTACGATCCCAGCGGCAATACGGCACTGATCGGTGCGAACCTCTTGTACGAAATGCTCTGCGTCCTGCCCGGCGTGCCGCAACAGCCGTCACGGTTCTCCGGGCTGCAGTTCTAGCGCAAGGACAGGCTCGACGGCGGGCCTGTCGCGCTGCAACAGGCGCGATCAGGCCTGCCAGGGGGACCAGGTCATGATCCCGTTCGAAGCCATCCCGCTATCTCGGGTTCATTGCTCGACGATCTGTTCGACCGTACAGCGCTTGACCCCGTTCTTGTCCTTCTTGCAGGCGATCTCGGTCTTCCCGGCTCCGGTTTCCGCTTCGGTCGTGGTCTCCTCGTCCCCGCCGAAAAGCCGGTCCATCAGGCTGCCACCCGCCTCTTCGGTCGCGGCCTCTTCGGCGGCCTTTGCTTCGGCCTCGGTCAGGGCTTCCTGGCTCTTGGTCGCCTCATCGGCTTCGCGTTCCGCCAGGCTTGCGACATAGGCCGCCCGGGCGGCTTCATCCAGTTCGGAGGCGAGCACAATCACCGGCACTTCCCCCAGCCCTTCGCGCTTGTCGATCACGCTGGCATTCATCGCCTTGACGTGCAGCGTCTCGAAGAAGGGGACCAGTTCCGTGTCGGCCATCCGCTTGGGCACAAGCACCCGCAGGTGGATCTGTGCGCCGACATCGGCCATGAAATAGCGTCCGCGGAAGCCTTCGGGCAACAGATCCTCGGACACGTCAAGGCCCCGGACGGTCATGAACTCGGTCCCGCGGAACTGGGCAGACAGCATCTGCAGCTCAAACCGCTGCTGCATGGCCATGAAGCTGGTGAAGATGATATTCGGGTAGCGCGTCGCCTTGATGATGACCTTGCGGTCGCCTTTCTCGTAGGTCAGGGCAACCGCCTCGACCCCCTTGCCGGATTCGGCCGTGGCGGTCTTCTGGACATAGGACAGCGACTTCTTGTCGACCTTCTTCCGCTCCTTGGGCAGAAAACCCTCGGCATCCTCGGGCACGGCAGGTCGGACCGTCCAGCCTTCGGGGGGCTTTGGCATCATGTCGGCCAGGCGCGTCGGCAGGCCCGCCGCCGAGGCCGAACCGCCAAGGCCGGAAATCCGACCCGAGAGGCCGCTCAGATATTCGGTGAAAGTCAGCCCGTCGGCGTCTTCGCTGCTCGCCCAGCGGGCCGACATCTTGTAGTCGAAAAACATGTAGCCGCCCGCAGTGATGGCAAGCATGAGAAGTGAGCCGATCAGTCGTATCACGATTCAGTCCTTTTCCGTCTGCAGCGCTGATACAGGCAGAATTGGGCAAGCTTCGGGCAAAACGGCAAGATTCCTGCCTTTACCTTTGCCGCCGCAGGGATGCCGCCGCGAAAAGTCCCGCCGCGACCACGATGATCGAGGGGCCGGTTGGGGTGTCCTGCCAAAGCGAAAGGCCCAGACCGCCAAGTCCGGACAGGGCGCCGATCGCCACGGCAAGACCCGCCATGGCTTCTGGCGTACGGGCAAAGCCGCGCGCGGCAGCAGCGGGGATGATCAGCATCGCCGCGATGAGAAGCGCACCGACGATCTTCAGCGCCACCGCCACGACAAGGGCCAGCGCGATGACCAGCACCAGCCGCTCGCGGTCGGGGCGGATGCCTGCCGCATGGGCGAGATCCTCGCTTAAGGTCGAAGTCAAAAGCGCCTGCCAGCGCCAGGCCAGAAGCGCCAGAACCGCCAGCGCACCAAGCCAGACCAGGCCAAGCTCGGCCCGGCTGACCGCCAGGATGTCGCCGAAAAGGTAGCTTGAAAGATCGGTCCGCACCGCCGGAAAGAACGAGACCGCGACCAGGCCAAAGGCAAGCGCAGAATGGGCCAGGACCCCAAGTGTGGTGTCCATGGCCCAGCCGCGGGCGGAAAGCCCGGCAATCGTCACCGCCATGGCCAGCGCCACGACCAGCGTGCCAAGTCCGATCGGCAGGTCCGTTGCCAGCGCCAGCGCCACGCCCAGAACGGCCGCATGCGCAGTAGCATCGCCGAAATAGGCCATCCGCCGCCAGATGACAAAGGCCCCCAGCGGCCCCGTCGCAAGGCTCAGCCCAACTGCCGCAAGACCGGCGCGGACCAGAAAATCATCCAGCATGGTCATGCTCGTGATCGTGCCCTTGGTGGTGATGGTGGTCGTGATGATGCACATGACCCTCGTCGACGGGGTGTTCGTGATCATGCTCGTGGCGGTAAAGCGCCAGAGCGCCCTGCGTTCCCAGCCCGAACAGCGCCCGATACTCCGGCGCGTTTGACACGACACGGGGCGTCCCCTCGCAGCAGATATGGCCGTTCAGGCAGATCACCCGGTCCGAAGCGGCCATCACCACGTGCAGATCATGGCTGATCATCAGCACCGCTGCGCCGGTCGCGCTTCGGACCTCTTCGATCAACCGGTAGAAGGCGGCTTCGCCCTGCTGATCCAGGCCCTGGGTGGGTTCGTCCAGCATCAGGACCTGCGGGTTTCCCAGAAGCGCGCGGGCCAGAAGCACGCGCTGCAACTGTCCGCCGGACAGTGCCGTCATCTGGACATGGCCATGCCCGGTCATCCCCACCCGATCCAGCGCCGCGGCAGCCGCCACATCGGTCACCCGGTTTGGCAAGGACAGGAACCGCCGGACGGATATCGGCATGGTCCGGTCGATCGTGAGTTTCTGCGGCACATAGCCGATGCGCAGGCCCGCCTGCCGCCGGATCTGCCCCTCGGCCACCGGCACGATCCCCAGAAGTGCGCGGAGCAGCGTCGATTTGCCCGATCCGTTCGGACCAAGGATGGTCACGATCTCGCCCGCTGCAATCTCCAGGCTGACGTCGTGCAACACTTCGTTCGCATCATAGCGGACGCAGATATGGTCGGCCGCGATCAGACTCATGCCGCGTGGGTCCGGCAGTTCGGGCACAGGCCCATGGCCTCGATCGTGGTCCGCTCGACAAGGAAGCCCGCACGGGCAGCCTCGGTCTCAAGCGCGGCCCGGGCGGCCCCCGCTTCCGCTTCGGCGACAGTGTGGCAGTCGCGGCAGATCAGGAAGGCCGGGGCATGGTCTTCACCGGCATGCACACAGGCCGCGAAGGCATTCAACCGCTGGATCCGGTGCGCCAGCCCCTGTTCGACCAGAAACTCCAGCGCACGGTAGGCCACGGGCGGCTGGTTGCCGAACCCCTCGGAGACCAGGCGGGACAGCACGTCATAGGCCCCCAGCGCCCGATGCTCCTCCAGAAGAATCTCCAGGACCCGCCGCCGGACCGGGGTCATCCGTGCGCCCTTCGCAGCGGTCAGCGCCTCGGCCCGGGCCAGGGCGTCCGTCGAACAATGCGCATGGTCATGGTGGGCAAAGGCAAGGTCCGACGCCGCAGGACCCGCACGATCTGTCGCCTTCTGCTCTGACACCGTCATTCGGACTTGACCTGTTATGATATTACATTCATAGACCATCCGACTTCAGGAAAGGCCCGCCCTATGCGTTATATCATAACTGCCGTCTTGGCCAGCACCCCCGCCCTCGCCGAGGTTCCTTCGGTCGTGACCGATATTCCCCCGGTCCATGCACTGGTCGCCGAGGTCATGGGCGATCTCGGGCAGCCCGAGCTCTTGCT
>JAEULQ010000060.1 GCA_016792685.1 Tabrizicola sp.
GAGCCGCGCGCCCGAGGGCAAACATGTCCTCTGGCTTCAGGTCCGCATGGCCCCGGGCACGATCCACGGCGACGCCAAGGGCGAGATCACCGCGACCGACTGGACCGCGGCGGCCGAACCCTTCGCCGAACGCGCGCTCGACATCCTTGACCGCTATGCCCCGGGCATCCGCGCCCGCATCCTTGGCCGCCGCATCGTCACGCCCGCAGAGCTTGAGGCCGAGAACCCCAACCTGGTGGGCGGCGACCAGCTTTGCGGCAGCCACCACCTGTCGCAGCATTTCCTCTTCCGTCCGGCGCGCGGACACGCCGACGGCTCGACCCCGCTTGCCAACCTTCACCTCACCGGCGCCGCTGTCTGGCCCGGCGCGGGGACCGGGGCGGGGTCGGGATACCTGCTTGCCCGAAAACTGGTCGGCAACTGACCGGCCTTTGACCCGAACGCAACCAACAGGGACCGAACATGCAACTGAACCGCCGCTCACTCCTGAAGCTTACCGCCGCCTCCGCCGCCGCTGGGGCCATCGGCCTTCCGGCCAGCGCCCAGGCGATTGACGAGCTGGTCATCGCCTACAACGTCAACCTGCCCTCCTGGGATCCGACCACCGGCCCCTCGGCCGTGAACCCGACGATTCAGGGCCTCTACCAGTCGGTCTTCGACCAGTTCATCCTGCAGCAGCCCGACCTGAAACCCGCCCCCGGCCTTCTGACCGAATGGGGCTGGAACGACGACCGGACCCAGGTCTGGATGACAGTGCGCGAGGGCGTCACCTGGCACGACGGGTCGCCCTTCACTGCCGATGACGTGGCCTGGTCGCTGGCCCGCGCAGCCGATCCGGCGACGGGGAACCCGATCAACTTCATCTGGGGGACGCTGGCCAACCACCGGGTCGAGGGCAACAAGGTGATCGCGGATGTGAAGTCCTTCGATCCCACGATCTTCAAGTGGATGTACTTCCTGACCGGCTATGTCCTGCCCAAGGCCTATTACGAAAAGGTCGGGGCCGAGGGCTTCGAGGCCGCGCCGATCGGCACCGGCCCCTACATGGTCGAGAAATTCGAGCGCAACGCCTTCGTGCGCCTGAAGGCGAACGAGTCCTACTGGGGCGGCGCGCCCGAGTTCAAGACCGTGACGATCAAGTTCGTGACCGACGCCGCCGCCCGCGTGGCCGAGGTGGAATCGGGCTCGTCCCATGTCACACTGGAAATGCCCTATGAGGAATACGACCGGCTGAAGGGCACGCTGAACGGTGCCGCGGCACCGATCTCGGATATCGGGATGATCTTCCTCAACGACATCGAGGTGATGACCGACCCGAATGTGAGGAAGGCCGCAGCCCTTGCCATCGACAAACAGGCGATCATCGACCGGCTCCTGTCAGGCTACGGCGTCAAGATAGACACGCTGCAGACGCCTGAGTACGACGCCTACGACGCTTCGATCACCGTGCCTTACGACGAAGCCGGGGCCATCGCGGCGCTGGCGGCCTCGGGCTTCGGGCCGGACAATCCGGTCAAATTCAAGATCCAGACCACCAAGGGCTTCAAGCCGAAGGATTACGAGATGGTCCAGGCCATCGTCGGCCTCTGGCGCAAGGTAGGGATCGAAGCGGAAATCGAGGTCTACGAGATCGCCAAGCACTACGAGCTGCGCGCCGCCGACACGCTGGCCCCGGCCGCCTTCTACAACTGGGGCAATTCGGTCGGCGATCCGACCACCTCGACCGGTTTCGCCATGTTCGGCCCCTCGCCGCATTCGGTCTGGGATGGCGAGGATCTGATCGGCATGATCGGCCCCCTGTGGGGCGAGGCGGATGAGGCGAAACGGATCGAGGGCTGGAAGGCCGTCGACAAGTACATCGCCGAAAACGCGCTGGTCATCCCGCTTTTGCAATATGTCCAGCCGATCCTGTCGGCCAAGGGCGTCACGGTGACCCCGCACGCATCCGGCGCGCTGCTGCCGCATCTGATGAAACGGGCATAAGGACAGATCGGGCCGCCCGTCCGCGGAGCGGCCCGTCCCATCATGCAGCTTCTTAGAACCTTCCTTCTGCGGCTACTGACCACCGCCATCACCCTGATCGGGGTCGCGGTGATCGTCTTCGTCGTGATCCGCGTCGTGCCCGGCAACCCGATCGCGATGATGCTGCCCCCCGGCGCGACCGATGAGGATATCGCCCGGCTCACCGCGCAATACGGGCTCGACAAGCCGATCCCCGAGCAGTTCCTGATCTGGGCTTCGGGCGTTCTGCAGGGCGATTTCGGCACCTCGATCACCGCACGCCAGCCGGTCCTTGACCTCGTCCTCGGCCGTCTGCCCGCCACGCTGGAGCTTTCCATCATGGCGCTGGTCATCGCCGTGATCCTTGGCGGCGTCATGGCCCTGACCGGCACCCGCGCCCGTGGCACCAAGGTCGAGGCCGGGATCGACGTCGCCAACGGAATGGCGCTGTCCGTGCCGGATTTCCTCTGGGGCCTGGTCCTCATCCTGCTTTTCGGCGTGCTGGTCCCGGTCTTTCACATCTCTGGCCGGGTGACGCCCAGCCTGGATCTGCCCTTCACCACCAACTTCTACCTTTTCGAAAGCGTGCTGCGCCTGCGCTTCGATCTCTGGGCCGATATCGTCAGCCACATGTTCATGCCCGCGCTCGCCCTGGCGATCCCCTTGGCCGCGATCATCGGCCAGCTTCTGAAGCAGTCGCTCAAGGAAACCATGCACCTCGACTATGTCACCCTCTCGCGCACCAAGGGTTATGGCGAGAACCACGTCATCACCCGCGAGGCCCTGCCGAACGCCATCCTGCCAACGCTGACCCTTGTCGGCGTCCAGTTTACCTTCCTGATCGGCGGCACGGTGATCATCGAGCGGCTCTTCAGCTACGAAGGCCTTGGCAACATGGCGATCGACGCGGTGATCAACCGCGACCTGCCGCTGATCCAGGGGATCGTCATCCTGTTCGCGGTGATCTTCACCGCCGTTAACCTGGTGGTCGACCTGTCCTATGCGCTGCTGAACCCAAGGCTCCGCCATGGCTGACGGTCGTGCCCAGATCCGCCGACGCGCCGGGCCGAGGCTCTGGCTTTCCGCCCTCTGGCTGGGTCTCCTTGCCCTAGCCGCGCTCCTCGCCCCCTGGATCGCGCCGAAAGACCCTCTGGCACAGGACCTTTTCCTTGGACGTCTGCCGCCCTTCTGGGCCGCGGGCGCCGAACCCGGCTACTGGCTTGGCACCGACAGCCTCGGCCGGGACGTACTCAGCCGCCTGATCCACGGTGCCCGTCTTGCGCTGACCGTGGCGCTGGTTGCGGGGTCGATCACCTGCCTGATCGGTGCCACGCTTGGCCTTCTGGCCGGCTACCTCCGAGGCTGGGTCGATATCGTGATCTCGCGCGCCATCGACATCTGGATGGCCTTCCCGCCCGTCCTCTTCTCGATCCTCCTGATCGCCGTCCTCGGCCCCGGCCTTTCCTCGATTATAATCGCCATCGTCGTCATCGACTGGACCCGCTTTGCCCGCGTCGTTAGGGCCGAGGCCATGGCCCAGGGCGCGATGGATTACGTCGCCTCGGCCCAGGTCGCCGGGCGAAGCCGCCTGTCGACCATGGTCACCGAAATCCTGCCCAATGTCCTGCCGACCATTGTCGTTCTTCTCACCCTCGAAATGGGCATCGCCGTAATCGTCGAGGCAATCCTCTCCTTCGTGAACCTCTCGATTTCCACCGACGATCCCACCTGGGGCGGCATGATCGCCGAGGGGCGGACCTCGATCCACCAGGCCTGGTGGGTGCTGATCTTCCCGCTGATCGCGCTCTTCCTCACTGTCCTTTCCTTCAGCCAGCTCGGCGAGGGGCTGAAGGACCGCTACGACCCGGTGCTGCGATGAGCTTCCTGACTGTCACCAACCTCTCCGCCCGGCTGAAAGGCACCGGCTTTCCGATCCTGCGCCGGGTGTCGCTGTCGGTCGCGGCAGGCCAGGTGCATGGGCTGGTCGGCGAAAGCGGCGCGGGCAAGTCGATGATCGGCAAGGCGGTGCTGGGCATCCTGCCCAGTTCGGTCGAAATCACCGAAGGCCGGATCGAGCTGGACGGCGTGGACCTCCTCTCCCTGCCCCTGAAGGAACGCCGCCGCCGGATCGGCGCCACGGCCGCGCTGATCCCGCAGGATCCGCTGACCGCGCTCAACCCCTCGCGCCGGATCGCGCCGCAGGTGACCGACCGGCTGGTCGACATCCTCGGCTGGGCGCGCGCCCGCGCCAATGCCCGCGCGCTGGAGCTCTTGCACGAGGTCCAGATCCCCGACCCCGAGCGTGTCCTGCGCAGTTACCCGCATGAGCTTTCCGGCGGCATGCGCCAGCGCATCCTGATCGCCTCGGCCTTCGCGGCGGAACCGAAACTGATCGTCGCGGACGAGCCCACCACGGCCCTCGACGTGACCGTCCAGAAACAGATCCTGAAGCTCATCGCCGAGATGCAGGCCCGCCACGGCACGGCGCTGCTCTTCGTCACCCATGACCTTGGGGTCGTCTCCAAGGTCTGCCAGTCGCTCTCCGTCCTCTATGGCGGCATGGTGGTCGAGGATACGCCCGTGCGCGACTTCTTCCGTGCGCCCGCCCATGCCTATTCCCGCGCGCTTCTGGCCGCGACGCCGAAGTACACCGACCCGATGGCCAGCCTTGTCCCGGTCCCCGAAGCGGTGATCGCCGGGGTCCAGGCCGAGCTTGCCGCCTTCGACCGGGGGGCCCGCCATGGCTGACCTTTACGCCGTCCAGGACCTCCGCCTGTCGCTTCCCGACATGACGCGGAAGCCGCTTCTCGGCCCCGCGCCGCGCATCGAAATCCTGAAAGGGATCAGCTTCACCCTGCCCAAGGGGGAAATCCTTGGCATCGTCGGCGGCTCCGGCTCGGGCAAGTCGACACTGGGTTGCGCCATGGTCCGGCTTCTGGAACCGACCGGGGGCCACATCCGCTTTGACGGCCACGACATCACCCACCTCGACGAGCCCACGCTCCGCCCCCTTCGCCGCCGCTTCCAGATGATCTTCCAGGACCCGATGTCGAGCCTCAATCCCCGCCACCGCGTGGGCCAGATCATCGCCGCCCCCCTGAGGCTGCACGGCTTCACCGACATCCAAGCCAAGGTCGCCGACGCGCTTGACCATGTCGGCCTCGCCCGCCCCTTTGCCGACCGCTATCCGCACGAACTGTCCGGCGGCCAGCGCCAGCGCGTCGGCATCGCCCGCGCCATCGCCCTACGGCCCGAATTCATCCTGGCCGACGAGATCGTCTCCGGCCTCGACGTGTCGTCGCAGGCGCAGGTGCTGAACCTGCTCGAACGGCTGGTCCGCGAGCTTGGCCTGACGCTGGCCTTCATCAGCCACGACCTCTCGGTCATCCGTCGGCTCTGCAGCCGGGTTCTGGTCCTTCACCGGGGCGAGATCGTCGAGAATGCCCCCGTGACGGACCTCTTCGCCGCCCCGAAAGCCGCCTATACCCGCGAGCTTCTCGACGCGATCCCGCTGCCCGATCCCGACCAGGTCTGGGCCTGAGCCCGCGGTCCGGGCAATCTGCCTTCGTGCAGGCCCGCTGCCCTAGGCGCGCGACACAAGGCCCGCCAAAGCGCGTGAAACCAGGGCCGTCACCCCCGGCTTTTCCAGGGCCACAAAGGGCAAGGGACGGCAAAGCTCCATCGCGGCAAGCCCCACCCGCGCGGTCAGGGCACCGTTAACCACGCCCTCGCCAAACCGGCGCGAAACCTTTGACAGCACGCCGCCGCCCGCGACCGACCCGATCATGTCATCCGTCAGGGCCAGCGCCCCCGCTGCAACCAGTGCGCCGAAGACCCGCCGCAACAGGCGTAG
Organism: Tabrizicola sp.; assembly: GCA_016792685.1. GTDB lineage: Bacteria > Pseudomonadota > Alphaproteobacteria > Rhodobacterales > Rhodobacteraceae > Tabrizicola. The sequence continues at coordinate 5,855 of JAEULQ010000060.1, forward strand.
ACTGCCAAAACTGCCAGACCGCCCGCCATAGATCTCGGCAATCCGCCGGATCATCCGCAGATTGGCGACCAGGGCCGTCGCGACATCGGCCAGCGCCAGCGGCACCAGCGCCGTGACCGTTGCCACCTGCCGGGCTGCGGCCTCGATTACGGCCCTTGCTTCCGCATCAAGCGGCATCAGAAGCTCACGCTCGGCCAGCGCCAGAAGCGCATCGGCGTCCATCACCTCGGCCTCGCGCTCGGCCAGCCGCGACCGGCCCCAGGCGGTCTCGGCCCGCGCGCCGTAAAGCCGGGTCAAGGCTCCGACCACGCGGCGCGCTTCGGCCAGGTCCGCGGTCCTGCGGGCGGCCTCGGCCCGGGTCCGGAAACTGTCAAGCCGCTGCAGACGGATGAAAGCCGCCCATTCGCGCAAGGCAAGGATCAGCCCGGCGAAGACGGCCAGTGCGACAAGGGCAAGCGCAGCCCAGCCCAGGATCAGGTTTCGCGCCAGAAGGCTGGCCACGAAATCATAGGCCGCGACCGAAATCGCAAAGCTGAAGAGCGCGCCGAATGCCCAGAGCGCAAGGCGCCCGATGGCCGATCCCCTCCGCTGGGTCAGCGCGGCGACGGCTTGCATGGCCTGGCCTTCGGGCAGGGCATCCGGCACGGGCGGCGCGGCAGCCGGATCTGCCGCTTCCGCGATCTCTTCCAGAACGGGTTTGGGCGGGCGGCTCACAACTGGTCTCCGATCAGGAATTCCACCGCCCGGTCCAGCCGGATATGCGGTGGTCCCTCGCCGGGCTTCAGGTTCAGCCGCGCCGGGGCAAAGGCCATCAGGTGGTAGTCCGCCTCCAGCCAGCGCTCAGCCCCCTCGCGCGCAGGCGCAAGCAGCCGCGCCGGGTCCAGGGGCAAGGCACCCGGATACATCAGCGCAGGCTTTCCCGTCGCAAGCAGCGTACCCCGGACCGCCGGAAAGGTCTCGCCGTCGCGGGTGACGCTTTCCTCGACGGTCGCGCGGAGGCTGGCAAGCGACAGCGCCTCGGTTCGTGCGCCCGAAAAATCGGCGCGGGACCTGGCCTCGGCCAGCAGACCGGCCGTGATCGCCGTCAGCGCGGGATGCTGTTCGTGGTGCAGATGGTCGGCCTTGGTGGCCGCGAAAAGGATGCGCTCCACCCGACGACCGCCGAAAAGCGCACTCAGCCAGCCGTTTCGCCCCGGTCGGAACGCCCCCAGGACCTCGGCCATCGTCCGCCGCAGGTCCTCGACCGCCCGCGGCCCCTGATGGATCGCGCCCAGGACATCGGCCAGCACCACCTGCCGGTCGATCTTCGAAAAATGGTCGCGGAAGAAGGGCCGCACGACCCTGGCCTTGTAGGCCTCGAACCGCCGCTCCATCTCGCGCCAGAGGCTGGCGCGCGGGGTCAGCGCTGGTTTCGGCAGGGGCGCAAAGGTCAGGACCGGCGACCCCGCAAGATCGCCCGGCAACAGGAACCGACCGGGGGTGACATCGACCCGGCCCTTGTCGCGGGCGGCAGTCAGATAGGCTGTGAAGCTCTCGGCCAACTGCCGGGCCTTGGCCTCTTCCAGCCGCAGGGCCCCGTCTTCGGCGCGGGCCAGCGCAAGATAGGCAGCCGCTTCCGCGCGCTTCTCCAGCCGCACCAGGGTCGCCTCGGACCAGGCCTCATAGCTCTGATCCAGCAGCGCAAGGTCCAGAAGCCATTCACCGGGATAGTCGACGATGTCGAGATGCAGCGTCCGCGGTCCCCTCCAGGAGGAGAAGAGCCCGCCCGGCTGGACCCGGAACGACAGCCTGAGCTCGGAAATTGCGCGGGTAGACGCAGGCCAGCGCGGCTGGTCCCCGGTCAGGGCGGCAAGGTGGGTCTCATAGTCGAACCGGGGAAGCGTCACGTCTGGCTGAGGCTGCAGATAGACGGCCTGGATGCGGCCCTGGGCCTCGGCCTTCAGTTGCGGCATCCGGCCCCGGTTGAGAAGGTTCGCAACCAGGGCGGTGATGAAGACGGTCTTGCCCGCCCGCGACAACCCGGTCACGCCCAAGCGCAGCGTCGTGTCGAGAAAGGTCTCCGAAAGCGTGGCCCCGGCCCCCTCGATCCCGCGGGTGATCCCGTCCGTCAATCCGGAAAGCGCCAAGACCTGCCCCTTTTGATGTCCAGGCCAAGATAGGAGGGGAAGGCAGGGAATGGTAGGGGGAAGGTCAGCTTGGGCAATTTGCCCACGCTGTCAGGCACCCGGCAAAAGGCAAGGTGCATTCACAAGTCCGCCGATCCGCGCTAGGGACGCTTCATGCCACGCTACGCCCTTCGCATCGATTATCACGGCGGCCCCTTCGCGGGCTGGCAGCGCCAGGCGGGCGGGTTGCCCTCGGTGCAAGAGACGGTCGAGAGGGCCCTGGGCAAGCTTGAACCCGGGCCCCACACGATCGCCGCCGCAGGTCGGACCGACGCCGGGGTTCATGCCACAGCGCAGGTCGCCCATGCCGATCTGTCGCGCGACTGGGATCCGTTCCGCCTTTCGGAAGCGCTGAACGCGCATCTGCGCCCCGACCCGGTGGCAATCACCGCCTGCGCCCGGGTGTCGGACGCATTCCACGCCCGCTTCTCGGCCACGGGGCGGCGGTATCTCTACCGTCTGGTCGCCCGCCGCGCGCCGGTCACGCATGACCGGGGCCTCGTGTGGCAAGTGCTGAACCCGCTTGATCTGGAGGCACTGCGGGCGGGGGCGGCGGAGCTGGTGGGCCATCACGACTTCACCACCTTCCGCTCTACCCTTTGCCAGGCGAAAAGCCCGGTCAAGACGCTGGACCGGATCGACATCAGCACCGAGCCCTATCCCGGCGGCATCGAATACCGTTTCGAGCTGGCCGCACGCAGCTTCCTGCACAACCAGGTCCGCTCGATCGTCGGCACGCTGGAACGCGTCGGCGCCGGTTCCTGGACCCCGGACGATGTGCGAACCGCACTTGACGCGCGGGACCGCGCCGCCTGCGGACCCGTCGCGCCTCCGCAGGGGCTCTACCTGACTGGCGTCGGCTACCCGGACGATCCCTTCGCAAGCTGACGCAGGGAGCCTTTCCCGAAAGGAAAGCCGCCCTCGGGGCATCGAGCCCCTCGGGCGGCACTGCCGGGGACAAACCCCAAACTCTGTGGAGTGGCGCAGACAGTGCAGTCGGCGAGACCAGCAGGAGAATGCGGCTATGGGAAAAGAAGGCGGCGCACTTCGGCGCGCAGGTCCTTCAGCTCGAAGGGCTTCGAGATGAAACCGTCCGCCCCAAGCTCGAGCCCGCGCTTTCGCTCGATGGCCGAGCCGCGTGCTGTCATCATCAGGACCTTCACATCGGCCAACGTCGGGTCAGTGCGGATGCGCTTGCAGATCTCGTAGCCCGATATCTCTGGCAGCATCACATCCAGCAAGACCAGATCGGGATGCGTGTCCCGGATTCGCCCCATCGCATCGGCACCCGAGGCGACCCGGTCATGGCCATAGCCCTCGCGCGTGATCAGGAACTCAAGCGCCGCCGCGATATTGTCCTCGTCCTCGACCACAAGCACGCGATGGGGTGAAATTGCCTCGCTCAGGCGCATCTTGCCCTCCTGTTCCCACAGGGGGTTGTGCGCCAAAGGCGGATCGGGAAAGGTTGCGAAAACGGAGGATCACCGGTGATCGAACTCATCCAGTCGCAGCTTATGGACCCATTCCGCATCGGCCTGATCGTGGCCCTTGTCTTCACCATGTACCGCACCCGGGCAGCCACCGGAACGCTGGTGCCGCTGGCGCTTGGCGTGGTCTTTGTCGCGGTCATCCTGCCGTCGACGCAAGGCACGGGCTCAGCCGACCTGACCCAGTCAGTGCTGGCGGGACTGGTCTCGAAGGGTATCAGCCTGGGCATCGTGCTCGCCCGGGCGGTGATCTTCCGGCGTCTTCGGGGCTGACCCTGCGGGGTCAGCCGCGCCTGCAGAGGCCGTACGGCCAGGCAGGCAGGGGGCAGAAAAAAGCGGCGGGCCTGGGGAAGCCCGCCAGTCTGCGCCCAGAAAAGCCCGTGACCGGCTTGTCAGGAAGCAGTCGGGGAGGACCGGGCCGAGGCGTCCTTGCGCCCCGGCCCGACCCGGTGACCCTTAGCGCGACGAGTCGTCGGCGAAGATGTCTTTCTTATGGGTGCCACCCGGCACGAAGATCAGGCCGATGACCACGGTCATCAGGGCGATCACGATCGGGTACCACAGGCCGCCGTACACCGAACCGGTCTGCGCCGAGATGGCGAAGGCGGTTGCAGGCATCAGGCCACCGAACCAGCCGTTGCCGATGTGATAGGGCAGCGACAGGCCGGAGTAGCGGATGCGGGTCGGGAACAGTTCGACCAGCATGGCCGCGATCGGGCCGTAGACCATCGTCACCAGGATGATGAGATAGGTCAGGATGGCGATGATCGTCAGTTTCTGCGCCGTGAAGATGTCGACGAAGTTCTGCGCCACGGCGACGGTGGTGTTGTCCTTCGCAACCAGCGGATATCCCGCAGCGGCGACGGCATCGTTCACCGCCTTGGTGAAGGCGGCAGGCTTGCCCTTCTCGGCATCAAGCGCAGTCTGGGCCGCGTCGATGGCTGCCTGGTCGGTGCCAGCCTTGGCGGTTTCCAGCGCTGCGGTCAGTTCGGCCACCTTGGCGGTGTTCTCCGCGCCCGAATAGGACGGGATCTCGGTATCGCCGATCTTGACGGTGGCGACGCTGCCAGCCGGGGCATCGACGGTTTCATAGTTCACCGAAGCACGCGACAGGAGAGCCTTGGTGATGTCGCAGGAGTTGGTGAACTTTGCGGTTCCGACCGGGTTGAACTGGAACGAGCAGTCTTCCGGGTCAGCCGTAACCACGACCGAAGTCTGGTGTGCGGCGTGCAGCATCGGGTTCGCGGTTTCGGTCAGCATCGGGAAGACGAACTTGTAGGTCAGGGCCGCGATCAGGCAGCCCGCGAGGATGATCGGCTTGCGGCCGATGCGGTCCGAGAGCGCCCCGAAGAACAGGAAGCCGCCGGTGCCAAGGATCAGCGACCAGGCCACGAAAACGTTGGCCGAGAAGGCGTCAACCTTGATCACGTTCTGCATGAAGAACAGAGCGTAGAACTGGCCCGAATACCAGACCACGGCTTGACCGGCGACAAGGCCGAACAGCGCGATCAGGGCGATCTTGCCGTTCTTCCAGGTGCCAAAGGCTTCGCGCAGCGGAGCTTTCGAGGCCGCACCCTCTTCCTTCATTTTCTTGAAGGCCGGGGATTCGTTCATCTGCAGACGGATATAGAGCGAGATGAGCAGCAGGAAGATCGAACCCAGGAACGGGATCCGCCAGCCCCAGGCGTTGAAGGCCTTCTGCATCGAGGGCGAGCCATCGGCGTTCATGACCGCCGCACCGGCAGCGTCAAGCACCGGCTGGTCAGGATAGGCGCCGTTCACATAGCCCTGCACCGAGAGGATCACGATGAGCGAGAGCAGGAGGCCCAGCGTCGCCGTGGTCTGGATGAAGGCGGTGAAGTAGCCACGCTGGTTGGCCGGCGCGTGTTCGGCCACATAGACCGCAGCACCGCCGTATTCGCCACCAAGGGCCAGGCCCTGCAGCATGCGCAAGCCGATCAGGATGACCGGCGCCGCGACGCCCCAGGAGTAGTAGTTGGGCAGCAGGCCGACCAGGAAGGTCGAGAAGCCCATGATCAGGATGGTCATGAGGAAGGTGTATTTGCGGCCGATCAGGTCGCCCAGCATCCCGAAGACCAGCGCGCCGAACGGACGCACGATGAAGCCTGCCGCAAAGGCCAGCAGCGCAAAGACGTTCCGCGTGGCTTCCGGGAAGGGCGTGAAGAACTGCGCGCCGATGATCGCGGCGAGCGAACCGTAGAGATAGAAGTCATACCATTCGAAGATGGTCCCGGCCGAAGAGGCGAGAATGACTTTCTTCTCCTCCCCGGTCATGGGACGCGAGCGATCGCGCACGTCCGTTGATGCAGTAGCCATGCAATACCTCCTTGTGGCCCGGACTCGCAGTCCGGGCGTCCCCATTAAGTCTTGGCCTCATGCCCACCCGTCCCGGTGGGCTTTTGCTGTCGTCCGCCCCGTCAGGGGCAGACCATCCGAAGGATCACGCCGGTCCCGGCCTGCCCCTCCCCTTCCGGACCCCGCCCGCCCTCCTCCAGACCGGGCGGGACCCCGAATTCATGCCGCCACGCGCCCTACGATCTCGGCCAGCCGGGCCCGGATGCCGGTGATGGAGCCCATCGCCGGAACCCGTTCCAGAACCGAAAGCCGGTCGTAATGCGCAATCAGCGGGGCCGTCTCGGCGTGGTAGGCCTGCAGCCGTGCCCGCACCGTTTCGGCATTGTCGTCGGCCCGGCGCTTGAAGCCCGTGCCGCCGCATTTGTCGCAGGTCCCCGCCTTGGCGGGCTGCTTGAACTGGTCATGATACCCCTCGCCACATGACGCGCAGGTGTAGCGGCCCGAGACCCGCTCAACCATCGCCTCGTCCTCGACCTCAAGACTGATCGCGGCAGTGACCTTCCCGCCGCTTTCCGCCAGAAGCCCATCCAGCGCTGCCGCCTGGCCGGCAGTGCGCGGGAAACCGTCGAGAATGATGCCCTTGGCCACGTCAGGCTCGGCCATCCGGTCCTTCAGGACCGCCAGAACGATGGCGTCGCTGACAAGCTGCCCTGCTTCCATCACGGCCTTGGCTTTCACCCCGGCCTCGGTCCCCGCTGCAACGGCGGCGCGCAGAAGGTCGCCGGTCGAAAGCTGGATCAGACCGAAGTCTTCCTCCAGCATCCGGGCCTGCGTGCCCTTGCCAGCGCCGGGGGGACCAAGAAGGATCAGGACAGGACCCATCCGCTCAGCCCCGGTTCATGCGGTTGTTGATCAGGTCATCGACCACCGACGGATCGGCCAGCGTCGAGGTATCGCCCAGCGAGCCAAAGTCGTTCTCGGCGATCTTGCGCAGGATGCGGCGCATGATCTTGCCGGACCGGGTCTTCGGCAGGCCCGGCGCCCACTGGATCAGGTCGGGCTTGGCGATCGGGCCGATCTCGGTCCGCACCCAGGCCTCCAGCTCCTTGCGCAGCGCGTCGGTGGCCTCCACCCCCTTCATCAGGGTGACATAGGCATAGATGCCCTGCCCCTTGATGTCATGCGGGTAGCCCACGACCGCCGCCTCGGCCACCGCCTCATGCGCGACCAGCGCCGATTCAACCTCGGCCGTGCCCATCCGGTGGCCCGAGACGTTGATCACGTCATCGACGCGGCCCGTGATCCAGTAATATCCATCCGCATCGCGGCGGCAGCCGTCGCCAGTGAAGTAATAGCCCTTGTACTGGCTGAAATAGGCCTCTTCGAACCGGGCATGATCGCCCCAAAGGGTGCGCATCTGGCCCGGCCAGCTGTCGGCAAAGCACAGGACACCTTCGGTTTCGGTGGCTTCCTGAACCTTTCCGCTTGCCGCATCCAGCACCACCGGCTTGACCCCGAAGAACGGCTTGGTCGCCGAGCCAGGCTTGGTCGGGATCGCGCCCGGCAGCGGCGTCAGCATGTGTCCACCGGTTTCGGTCTGCCAGAACGTGTCGACGATCGGCAGTTTTCCCTTGCCGACATGGGTATTGTACCAGGCCCAGGCTTCCGGGTTGATCGGTTCGCCGACCGAACCCAGCACCTTCAGGCTGGAAAGGTCGTGCTTTTCCACCCATTCCGGGCCAAGGCCCATCAGGCTGCGGATCGCGGTCGGCGCGGTGTAGAACTGGTTGACCTTGTGCTTGGCGCAGACTTCCCAGAAGCGGCCCGCATCCGGGAAGGTCGGCACGCCTTCGAACATCAGCGTCGTGGCGCCGTTGGAAAGCGGCCCATAGACGATGTAGCTGTGCCCGGTGACCCAGCCCACATCCGCCGTGCACCAGAAGACGTCGCCGTCATGGTAGTCGAAAGTCAGCTGCTGCGTCATCGAGGCATAGACGAGGTAGCCGCCCGTGGTATGCACCACGCCCTTGGGCTTGCCGGTCGAACCCGAGGTGTAAAGGATGAACATCGGGTCTTCCGCACCAACCTCGACATAGGGGCAATAGGGCTTCGCAGCCGCCATTTCCGCCGTCAGGTCAAAGTCGCGCCCTTCGGTCCACGAGGTCTGGTCCCCCGTGCGCTTGGCCACCAGCACCTTGACCTTGTCCGAGCAGTGCAGCAGGGCCTTGTCGGTGTTGTCCTTCAGGCCGGTCTTCTTCCCTGCCCGCGGCGCCCAGTCGGCGGTGATGACCAGTTTCGCGTCGCAGTCGTTGATCCGGTTCGCCAGCGCGTCCGGAGAGAAGCCGCCAAAGACGATGGAATGAATGGCCCCGATCCGGGTGCAGGCGAGCATCGCATAGGCCGCCTCGGGGATCATCGGCATGTAAAGGATCACGCGGTCGCCCTTGGTCACCCCATGCGCCTTCAGCACATTGGCCAGGCGGCAGGTCTGTTCCAGAAGCTCGCGGTAGGTGATGTGCTTGGCCGCTGTCTTCGGATCATCCGGCTCCCAGATGATGGCCGTCTGGTCGGCGCGGGTCAGCATGTGGCGGTCGATGCAGTTGGCGCTGACGTTCAGCGCGCCATCCTCGAACCATTTGATCGAGACACTGCCCTGCGCGAACGAGCTGTTCTTCACCTTGGTATAAGGCTTGATCCAGTCCAGCCGCAAACCTTCCGCCCCCCAGAAGGCATCCGGATCCCGCACCGAATCCGCATAGCGCGCGGCATAGGCTTTCGCGTCGACATGCGCAGAAGCGGCAAAGGCGGCGGACGGCGGATAGACGGATTTGGCAGCTTCGCTCATTCTCTTCTCCTCCCAAGGGCATGCGGCCGGCATCCCTTGACATTGACAGTGACTGGCCAGGACCCCTCTTCCCAAGGGCAGATTATCACTTCGTAAATATTTTCGTAACCCCCTATTTTTCATGCATAATTCTGTAAATTCATTGACTGATCTAAAGTCAATCTTGCAAATGTGTGAAAATTGTGGCGCTCAAGTCCTTGCTTTCGCGTGCCGTTACCGCTCACGCTGGCGTGATCCGCGCCAAGGCGGCCCGCGGGCAGGCAAGTCCGGCCTTCAGGATTGCGCCAGCCGTGATTCGCCGCCGGGTTGCGTCGCGTCGAGGCTGGCATCCACCTCGGCCACATCCGCCGCAAAGCGCACATCGGGAGCCCCGATCCCCTGCGCTTCCAGCTGACGGCGCAGGGTCGGCCGAAGTCCGACCAGATACAGCCGCCCGCCCCGCCGCACCGCACGCCGCGCCAGACCCTGGAAACTCCGAGCGCCGGAACTGTCGATCAAGGGCACCTCGGACATGTCCAGGACCAAGGCCCTCGGCGCTTCGGCGATCCGCTCAAGCACGCCCCCCATCTGCGCCGCCGCACCAAAGAAATACGGCCCGCGCAGGTAATAGACCACGCGATCCGCCCGCACGCTGTCCTCGCCCAGCCGTTCGGCCGCTTCGGACATCTCGACCGTCTCGGTCATCCGTCGCAGGAAGACGATGCCCGCCAGCGCAAAACCCACGATGATGCCTTCGGTCAGATCCCGGAACACGACCAGAAGAAACGTGACACTGACCACCAGGGCATCGCCGCGCGACGACCGCAGAAGGGATGCGAACTCGTGACGTTCTGCCATGCCCCAGGCGACGACGGCCAGAACGCCCGCCAGTGCCGCCAGCGGGATATATCCGGCCAAGGGGGCCGCGATCAGCATGAAGCCCAGCAGGAACACGGCGTGCAGCATGCCAGAGACCGGCCCGCGGCTGCCCGCCCGGACATTGGTCGCTGTCCGCGCTATCGTTCCGGTCACGCAGAACCCGCCGAACAGCGCCGAGCCGATATTGGCCAGTCCTTGCGCCACCAGCTCGGCGTTCGACCGGTGCCGCGCGCCGCTCATCCCGTCGGCGACCACAGCCGACAAGAGCGACTCGATGGCCCCAAGCAGCGCAAAGCTCAGCGCCCAGGGCAGGGCCGCCTGCAGCGCCGACAGGCTGATGTCCGGCAGGGCTGGCCTTGGCAACAGGTGAGGCAAATCCCCGAACCGGCTGCCGATCGTCGCCACCTCCAGCCCCAAGACCGCCACCAGGGTCGAGGCCGCGGTCACCGCAACCAGCATGCCCGGCCAATGCGGGCGCCATCGACGCAGGGCCAGGATGGCCGCCGCCGTAAAGCCGGCCACCGCCACAGCCGCAGGCGTGACCGTGCCCTTCGCTGCGTAAAGGGCCGCAAGCTTGTGCAGGATCTCGGCGGGCTCGGCACCCGGCAAGGTCAACCCGAACATCTCGCGCAGCTGGCTGGCAAAGATGATGACGGCAATTCCGGCGGTAAAGCCCACCGTGACCGGATAGGGAATGTAGCGGATATAGGTCCCCAGTCGCAGCGCCCCGGCCGCGATCAGGACAAATCCCGACAGGAAGGTGGCAAGGATCAGCCCCTCAAGCCCCACGGCCATCATGCAGGCCGAGACGAGCACGATGAAAGCTCCCGCAGGTCCTCCGACCTGATAGCGCGATCCGCCCAGCGCGCTGACCAGGAACCCCCCGACAATCGCCGTGTAAAGCCCACGCTCGGGTCCGACCCCGCTCGCGATGGCGATGGCCATCGACAGGGGCAGGGCCACAACAGCAACCGTCAGGCCCGCCATCACATCGGCGCGCAGATCGGCCGTCCCATAGCCCTCTCGCCAGACGGTCACCAGCTTCGGCAGGAACTCCGTCCGGTCATTGCGGCCCGTCGCGCTGTCGGTCATGATCATATCCGAGCCAGGGGAACCGCCAGTAATCGCTGGCCTCTCGTTAGCAAATGCCGACAGAAGACTCCCGCGCCCCGGCCCTGTCAACCCGTGAAGCCCGATGTCCAAACGACCTGACCCTGTCCAGCCCGCCAATGACGATGCCCATGCTCTGGTCCGCCAGCTGCTGAGGCTTGGTCACGCCGCCCTGGCATGGTCCGACCCCGATACTGGCACGCCCGGGATCAGCCGCATCGCCTTTGCCCGCGATCCCGAGGCGGGCCTCCTGACGCTTGTGTCTGGACTAGCCCCCCACTTCCGCGCGCTGCGGGACCGGCCCGATTGCGCGCTCATGCTGGGCGAGGTCGGCGACAAGGGCGACCCCCTGACCCATCCCCGCCTGATGATCCGGGCGCGCGCGCGTTTCATCGCCCCGGACGATCCCGCCCGCCCCGCGATCCGCGACCGCTGGCTTGAGAGGAACCCCAAGGCCCGGGTCTACATCGACCTGCCCGATTTTGCCTTCGTCCACCTGACACCGGTCTCGGCGCTCCTCAACGGCGGCTTCGCCCGGGCATTCCACGTCGCGCCCGCGGACCTGTAAGACGAAACGGGCGGCCCCGAAGGACCGCCCGCCGATCAGCCTCCCGCCCTCGATCAGGCCGGCACGTCCATCCGCATCGTGACCAGAGCCTTGCCCCGCACCGCCTCGCCCCACTTCAGCTGCGCCTCGTTGAACAGGACCCCGGTGCCCGGCAGCGCATGCGGGAAGACATAACGCGCAGCACTCGCCGCCGTGGTGATCGGCCCCTCGGGCGAAACGGCCGTGACCGTCCGGATCCGCCCGCCGAACGGAACGAAGCCGCCCGCGCTCACGTTCCAGGTATCGGCGGCCGTGTTCTGAGTATGGGTCACCAGCACCGGGTTCATGATCCATTGCCCGACGTTGTTGAAGCTGTTGCCCTCGACCCGGACATTGCGCGACTGGGTAAAGTCCAGCGACGCAATCGACGTGTCGACCATGTCCACCCGGTCGATGATCGTGCCGAAGACGCGGAAGCTGTTCGACAGCAGCGAGAAGCCGCTGATGAAATGGCCCGCGCCATAGGGCTTGATCACGACCCAACGGAACGCCGATGTCGTCCCCGAAGCGATGAAAACGTTGCCGACGATGTTCAACCCGCCGAACGAGAACTCGCCATTCTCTTCCGGCGCCGAGTCATGCTCGTTGCCCCATTCGATGAAGCAGTTGTCGACATAGTTGCCGGTCAGGATGGTCGAGACGTTGGTCTGAGTGAAGACGATCCCGGCCCGCCGGATGCCCGCTGTCTCGTCATCGCCCTGGAAGAAATGGTTCGCATGGATCAGATGGCTGGTGCCATGAATGATCGCGAAATGGGCAAAGCGGACAATCCGGTTGTTGCGCAGCTTGGTGTCGTTGCCGTTGATGTTGAGCGCAATCGTCGTGCGATCCCCGACCGCCAGCTGCTGCTCGTTCGACAGGAACTGGCACATGTCGACGAACATGCCCTGGCAGCCGGTCCCGATCGAGGTGACCCCGCGGTCCAGCGGACGGTTAAACGAACACGAGACGAAACGGTGCGTCGAGCCCGTCACCGGCAGCATGACCCCGGAGGCGATGCCAAGGCAGTTGAACTCGATGTCCTCCAGCTCGAAACGCGACAGAAGATCGAAGCCCGAAAAATCCAGCATGTATTTGAACCGCTTGAACGTATAGGGCCGGGTACCCGCCGCGCCCCACAGCGGCTGGCTCAGCTCCAGCGTCCCCGCCGCCACGTTCTTCGACCTGACATAGACCTCGCGCCCGACCCCGGTCCCCACCACCAGCGATCCCACCGGGATATTGGCCACGTTGGCCACGCCGGTCAGCGTCAGGTTGTTCGAGGTGGAATAGGTCGCGACCGAACTGAACTCCTCGGTGGCCCAGGCAGGTCCTGCCACCGCATTCAGCGACCCGTTCCGCACCACCCTGCGCGTCGCGAAGCTGGACAGGCCGGCCAATGCCGCCACGTCGATCGGGCCCGTCAGATCAACCCGGCGACCGGACAGGTCCAGCGTCACATAATCGGTGAAGTAGAACAGCGACTGCAGCGCGCGCCGGAAACCCTCCAGCTCGCTGCCGAAGGCCTGACCATAGGTATCAAGGTCAAAGTTGCGCGTCAGCGTCAGCTTGCGGTTCGACGGCATCGAGACCGTGCCCTCGAACCGGATCCGGCTGTTGATCGTCACATCGCTCGTCAACCGGAAGACACCCGAGGGCACCAGGATCTCGCGCCCCTGCGCGGCCGCGTCCGCCGCCAGGAACGCCGGCGCATCGTTGGTCGTCCCGTTGCCCAATGCCCCGAAGTCGCGCACATCGACCCAATCCATCAGCTTGCGGATGAAGATGTTGGTCACATCCTCGACCACGATGTCGTCGATGCGCACCACCCCGCCCGTCGGCCCGGTCAGGTCAAGCCCGACATGGGCGTAAGTGACCTGCGTCGTCCAGGGCAGGTCCACCCCCATCCGGTTCGCGGGCGAGATGATCGCGCTGACCGTCACCACCTGGCCGTATGAGGTCAGCGTCACCGAAGGGCCGGTCTGCGGCACACCCGCGACGTTCGCCCCGCCCACATCCCCCGCCCAGGCCGCAATCCGGACCGAGGGCAGGTTCCCCGACACCGCCTTCACCCGCGCCGTCACCCGCAGGTAGAGGCCCGGCTGGATCGGCGTCTGGGCATAGGACCGCAGCTTCTGCGTGGCGTCGGTCTTCTGCAGCTCCAGACAGCCCGCGAAATCCTGGTCATTGGTCACCAGCGCCGCATTCGGCTGCCCCTGGTACGACGGCGAGCCGGGCGTGCCGTCCTCGCGCGACCACAGGTTCAAGCCAGCCGAAAACGGCGGCGGCATCAGGACCAGCCCGTCGGTGATAGCCTTGTTCATCTGAGATTTCCCTCGCCTCGCTTCGCGCCAATGCCATGGGCGATGCAGGCCCGGTCGCATGCCGGGGTCCACGCCGCCTTGGGACAATGAGGTAGCAAGGAAGGTTTAACCGGCTCTCAGACCCCCGCGCGCCAGGCTGCGCTACGGCGCAACACCCAGCCGGGGGGGATTTGCCTCAGACCCCGATGTCGGGGGCAGGCAGGATCTGGACCGCGTTGATCTGCCAGCCTTCGGGCGTCTCGACCATCATGTAGTCAAGAAACCAGCCCGCGCCCGCCTGATCGGTGATCCGCACGCGCTGCCACAGGTTTCCCGCCACTTCGCGCAGCTCACCCATTTCAACTTCGGCCGGCCGATAGACCATTGGATAGCCGTTCTTCACCATGGCCCCGAAATTCTCGGGCGTACCGAAAAGCTCCTTGATCGTGGGGCTGGCAAAGGTGAAGGCCCTGGCAAAATCGTCAGCCTGAAAGGCCTCGATCTGGCTCTGGATCGTCTTGCGGATCGGGTCTTCCTGCGCTGCGACCGGCTGGGCAAGTCCCAACGCAAGGCTCAGCGCAACAAGGATCATGGACAGGCGCATGGGCAGCGTTCCTTTTGGCAGACGTCCCCTCTGGGCAAAAGGCTAGGCCGACCCGGCCTTTCGTCAAGCCTTGGCAGGCCGGTAAAGCGTTGCGGTAAAGGCGTCGGATACTGCCGAGGTCTTGATGTCCATCCAGCCCGCGCCCCGGAAGGCCGTTCGGACCGCACTGTCACTCACCGCAGCACCCCTGCCCTTGCCGTGAATGCACCAGACCCGCAGCCCATGTGCCAGCCCCATGGCCAATGCCGCTTGCAGATCGTCGGGCCCGGTCAGGATGGCCACGATCATTGCCGCATCCCCGGGCCCTGCGACCTCAACCCCGGCCAGGGCGACGGCGATCTCCTCGGGCGGCGGGCCACCGATCCGCCAGGCCCGGGCGGCCGGGGAAACCCCCAGCTTCGCGGCCAGGGACGGGACGGGCTTGTCCAGCGCCCTGACCCAGGCCGCGGCCTCCTTCGCGCCAAGCGTCAGAACCAGCGGCTCCCCCTCCGCTTTGAGGCAAAGGTCATCGCCCTCTACCCGCCAGTCCATCAGACCGTCACGGCGGAGCTTCGCGCGGATCTCGCCACGCAGGATCACACCCTCCGTCTCCAGAAGCGCCTTCACCGCGCCCGAGACGCCACGCCACACGGCATGTCCCTCCGCCTCGCGCCCCATCTCAGCCTCCGCCTGTCGCCCGCCCTCAACATATCACCGGGCGCCGAAATCCGTACGGATTTCGTGCCGGTTTCCGTACGGAAACCGGCGACGTGCGGGGTGTCAGGCGACCAGCTCGCCCTGCAGCGCGCGCTCCATCAGGGCCACGGTCTCTTCGACCCCGTAAAGCGCGATGAACCCGCCAAAGCGCGGCCCGTCGCTGGCACCCAGAAGCACTTCGTAAAGCGCCTTGAACCAGTCGCGCAGCGGCTCGAACCCGTGCTCCTTGCCCACCGCAAAGACCATCGACTGCAAGGCCTCGTCGTCGAGGCCCCCGTCCCAGACCTTCAGCCTTGCGACCAGATCCTCCATCGCCGCCCGCTCCTTGTCCGTGGGCAGCCGGAAGACCCGCGTCGGCGCGATCCGGTCGGCGAAATACCGCACTGCAAATCCCGCCGCCGCGTCCAGGTCGGGGTTCTTCTCCGGGCTTGCCTCCGGCGCATAGCGCTGGATGAACTTCCACAAGGCGCCGGCATCCTTCGCCCCTGCCACGCTCGCCAGGTTCAGCAGCATCCCGAAGCTCACAACCATCCGGCTCTCCGGCGGCTTGCCGTTGTGGATGTGCCAGACCGGGTTGTTGACCTGCTGGTCGATGGGCTGCTCCGGAAACGCCCGCAGCTGCTGGTGATACTCGTCCACCGCCCGCGGGATCACGTCGAAATGCATCCGCTTCGCCGTCTTGGGCTTTTGGTACATGAAGTACGACAGGCTCTCCGTCGCCGCATAGGTCAGCCATTCGTCGATCGTGAGGCCATTCCCCTTCGACTTCGAGATCTTCTGCCCCTGGTCATCCAGGAAGAGCTCGTAGGTCATATGGTTCGGAGCCCGCCCGCCCAGCACGTTGCAGATCCCGTCATAGATCGGCGTGTTGGTGGAATGGTCCTTCCCATACATCTCGAAGTCCACATCCAGCGCCGCCCAGCGCGCGCCAAAGTCCGGCTTCCACTGCAGCTTCACATGCCCGCCCGTGACCGGCAGCGTCCACTCCCGCCCGTCCTCGTCATCGAAGGTGATCGTGCCATCCTTGGCATTCACCTCCTTCATCGGCACATACAGCACCCGCCCGGTCTCCGGATGGATCGGCAGGAAGCAGCTGTAGGTCTGCTGTCGCTCCTCGCGCAGGGACGCCAGCATGATCGCCATGATCTGGTCATACCGCTCGGCGCACAGGCGCAGCGTCGCATCGAACCGACCCGACTTGTAGAACTCCGTGGCCGAGATGAACTCATACTCGAAGCCGAACGTGTCCAGGAACCGCCGCAGCATCGCGTTGTTGTGGTGGCCAAAGCTCTCGTATTCCCCATAGGGGTCCGGCACGCTCGTCAGCGGCTTCTGCATATGCTGACGCAGCATCTCCTGCTGCGGCACGTTCTCCGGCACCTTCCGCATCCCGTCCACGTCGTCGCTGAAGCAGATCAGCCGCGTCGGAATGTCCGAGATGATCTCGAACGCCCGCCGGATCATCGTCGTCCGCGCCACTTCGCCAAACGTCCCGATATGCGGCAACCCCGACGGCCCGTAACCCGTCTCGAAGAGCACATAGCCCTTGGCCGGGTCCTTGCCGCCATAGCGTTTCAGCACCGCGCGGGCCTCTTCAAAGGGCCAGGCCTTCGAATTCATCGCCGCATCGCGCAGGGCACTCATCGCATCTTCTCCAAGATCCGCCCGCAGACCCCATGTCGCAGGCCCCCGTCCTCTATTGCCCCCCGCCCCCCCCGTCAATAATCTGCCGTCAGCCGCAGAAGGAGCCGCCGATGTCCGAATCCTCCCCCATGTCCCCGCAAGATGCCCTTGTGGCCGTCATGGTGGCCTGCTCCGCCTCGGACGAGAACATGCGCACCGCCGAGCTGGTGGCCATCACCCGCATGGTCAACCACATGCCGATCTTCGCCACCTTCGACCCCGACCGCATCCAGCGCGTCAGCCGCATCGTCTTTGATCTCTTTGAAGAGGAAGACGGGTTGGATGCCCTCTTCGGCCTGATCCGCGAGGCCCTCCCCGAGCGTCTTTACGAGACCGCCTACGCCCTCGCCTGCGACGTGGTCACGGCCGACGGCAGGCACTCCCAGGTCGAGCTCCGCATGCTGGAAGAGGTCCGCGAAGAGCTGAAGATCGACCGCCTCCACGCCGCCGCCATCGAGTGGGGCGCGCGGGTGCGGCATATGGGCGTATAACCCCGTAGGTCGGGCTTCAGCCCGACTCCCGTAGGGTGGGGTTCCACCCCACCACCGTAGGGTGTGCATTCATGCGCACCAAATCCCCAACACCCACCACTTGGCCCCTCCCTCCCCCGCGTGGGGAGGGCCGGAAGGCAATCGTAGGGTGGGTTTCCAACCCACCACCCGCCCCCACCACCCGCCCCCACCGCCCACCCCCACACCCCACACCAGGCCCGCGCCCTCCCTCGGGCGGGCGCCCCAACGGCGGGCGTAGGCCCTTTATGGCGCCACCCCTCCTCCCGCAGTTCGGGTGACCACCGCTACAGAGCGCCCTCCCGGGGGGTGATGAGCGAAGAGACAATCCTCCAGTGGAGGATTTCCGCGAAGAACGCCCGGCCCGTGGCCGGGCAGTGGGGAGGGCGCGGCCCGGCGGGCTTCGCCCTTGATTCCGGGCCAAGAAGGTCCACGAGAAGCTGAAGATCGACCGCCTCCACGCCGCCGCCATCGAGTGGGGGGCAAGAGCTCGGCATATGGGGTGTGATTGCCTACCTTACTCTCTAAGGCGAAAGACCAAGACGCTCAAAGAAGGCAGCATGTCGTGCCTTAGCGCCAGAAATGAGTTCGGCGTAGGAGGTCAATTCCATGAATATCTTGAACCCCTCATCCCAACGATAGTACGAGCCTGAACCTGCCCTCTTATAAAAACCACCCAAATACTGCATGACCTCTCGGAGCGACTTTGTATCGTCCGCAACAATCTGGCACAGGAACGGCGTTGATTCTTCAATCGTCCTGATCGTCCCGCCGTCAAACTTCGTAGCAACTCCCGCCTGCCGAAGTTGGCGGACATAATCCTGCGCCTGCTTAAATGGATTGTCCTCCATCGTATAATCATCGCGTTTCGGACGCTTGAACTCAATAATCGTTACTGGCTCAGCACCCGCACCTTTCTCAAAGCCAAGACCCAGATCAAAGAACGTGATGTCGGGTCGCCGCGCATCGTCAATTGGCGCCTGCGCCTTGAGTTGCTTATCTGAGTTGAAATATGAATAGAACGCCAAGCGATCATCAACAATCCAAAGGTTATGATCCTCATAGTCTAGTTCGTCCTTGGTCGAACGAAGCGGGCACACCAATTCGTGCACTGCTCGCTCGTAATGGGACTTCTCACTCTCAACGTCAGAGTACTTACTACGCTCCTCAAATACGTCCAAGATCAGCTTTCTCTTATAAACATACTCTGCCAGGGAAGAGAGTGATTCATCCTTCAACTCTGCCACATACTGTTTAGCCTTTTGCTCTATATCGGGGAGACTCTTCTTCTTTGCTTCTACGAACTCTCTCTTCGCGCGCTTGTACTGCCTGAGCGACAGGCGAGACATCTCAACAAAAATGTCTTCTTCCTTTTGGGTTGACAAATGTAGCTTCTCGGCAATTTCCTCCGGGCTCTTTGCGATGTTGTAAAAGCGCAAGTGTTCGTTCCTCACTTCGACAATTGTCTGCAACTGCCGCTCTTTTACTTTCCCAATTTCTTTCTCTAAGAACAAGTGCATCTTCTGGATGCACTCGCGCTTCAAGTCATCAATCACTGAATCATCAAACGAGAAGTCTGTTCGAGTGTCGTTCACCACTCCATTTAATGCTTCGCCTTCAAGATAGCCAAAGAATGCGAACTTCTCATCTATCGCCTTTAGGCCGATCACCTCGTCCATGTCGTAGCGTTTCACAGAGCGTCCGTTTGCGCCAAAGAATAGTCCATTTGTGCCCTTCTCATCATCAGAATACTTCTTGGGCACCAGGAAGCAGTGAAATTTGAAATCGCAGGGAGAGCCATCAACCAAATATTCGATTGGATAGGTCTTATCTCTCTCAACGTCTGATGAGAATTTGTCGAAGAGGGTTATACTTGATTTGGAGTCGAACAATGTGATCTTTGGACACCCAATATTTACGAAATAGTTAATGAAGTGCGCTACAGTTCGAACTGCAATTGTGTCCAGCTTCACAGGGATATGGAGAGAATAAGCAACGCGAAGGGGCGAAAGATTTACGGTCGTACCTGGGTCTGCTGTATCTAATTCCTGTTTCAGATTTGATATCGGCTCATGAGGGTCAGGTACAAAGTCAAAACTTATCTTCTGAATTCTCCCGTCCTCGAAGTATCGACTAGTTACGGATACTCTGTCGGCGACCTTTAGCCAAAGCAATCGACCGACGCCCTTTCCGCCAATCTTCACTTTCTTCATCGAGTCGGATTTTCTGAATGAAGTCATGTTGTCGTGGTTCAATCCAACTCCATTGTCGGTAATGACGAACCCGGTATATCCGCCCTGCTGATTTTCTGTCACCTCAATGTCGATCTTGCCAGAGGTTAGATGGTCAGCGCCGAATCGCTCTTCGATTGCGTGGATAGAGTTCATCAGTGCTTCAAACATTGGCTGAAGAGTGTTCTTGGGTGATGGCGCAAGGGAGATGTTTGTAATCCGGCCAATCGGATCGGACAGCCAACTGGTTTCTTTCATTGCGCACTCGTTCTAATGGTGTGATCTTCAGCAATCCTGAGTTAGTTGTAGTAAGCTATGAGGCGAGTTCCAAGCGCAATCTTTGTTAACCACCCCCTTAACAAACCCTTACCGCCCACACCCCTTCCCCAGCAAAATCAACCCCTTAACCCAATCTGTCCACCGTGGACAGCCGCCCTTGCGGCCCCCGTCAGCCATATGCCCCCGCCCAGCGGCTCACCAGTTGCCCCTGCAGCCGCCGCGCCCGTTTCGTCCAGGAGGAGGACCCCTCCGGCTCCTCCCGCTCCCCCACCGGCACCGCATCCCGCCGCGCCGGATCGCCCGAGAAGATCGCGAACACCAGCTCCCTGCCCGAGGGCGGCACGATATGCCCCGCCAGCCCCGAGACGAAGTTCAGCGTCCCCGACTTGGCCAGCACCTTGACCGGCGACCCCTTGATCACCGCCCCCTTGTCATCCTTCATCCCCACGTCCCGCAGGATCGCCTTCAACCCGCGCTTCTCCCGCTCCGCCTGGACCAGCACCCGCGCCATCCCGGCCGCCGTCACCCGCGACGCGCCCCCCAGCCCCGAATGATCCCGCAGATCGAACGCCACCCCGAAGGTCGCCCGCACCCAGTCCGACATCGCCCGCCCCGACGCCTCCAGCCCCGGCAGCCCGGAAGCCGTCAGCCCCACGCATTCCGCCGTCAGGTTGGTCGAATACCGCAGCATGTCCCGCAGGACCTCCGGCAGCGGCTCGCTCTCCACCCGGCCCAGCTCGCTCCCCGCAGGCAGGGCCTCCACCCGCTCCCCCACGTCCAGCCGGATCCCCTGCGCCCGGGCCAGCGTCCGGAAGACCTCGGCCACATAGCGCCCCGGATCGCGGACCGGCAGCCAACGGCTCCCACCCTTGCCCAGCGCCGAGGCGGCCACCGTCCATTCCTCCACCCGCCCCGGATCATGGGTGAACAAGGGCGCCTCCCGCGCGGCCACCGCCACCCGGACCATGTCGACCGCGGGCAGGAACCGCTCCCCCCGCGCATCGACCGCGACCTGCCAGTCGCCATTCGCGCGCTTCCACTCGAAATGCACCCGGTTGAAGTTGAGGCAGAGCCCCGAGATCGCCGCGTTGTAGCCCACGTGAACCGGCTGATCCCCGGCGATCTCTCTCAGCCGCGGCAGCGCGCCCTCCCAGTAAAGGAACCGCCCCGTCGCGCCCTTCAGCCCGCCAGAGGCCAGCCGCGCCACCAGATCGCCGAGCTGGTCGGTCTGCAAGGTCGGGTCGCCCCCACCGGCGAGCACGATATCGCCCTGCACCATCCCGCCCTGCACCGGCCCCGTCGCCAGCACCCGCGTCGCAAAGCGATACCCGGCCCCAAGCTTCTCCAGCGCATAAAGTGATGTCACGGCCTTCGCCACGCTCGCGGGCGGCAGTGCGAGGTCCGGTTCGCGCGCTTCCAGCATGGCCCCGCTGACCGGGTCCATCAGCACATAGGCGACCGCCCCGCCCAACTTCGCCGCCGCAATCAGGTCCGAGGTGTCAAGCGGCCCCGCCGCCGGGCGCGCCGCTGCTTTGCCGCCGCGCGCCACCGGGCGGGGCGATGTTTCCATCACTTCGGCCATCGCCGGGAAGGTCGCCCCGGCCAGAAGCCCGGCCAGCACCATGCGCCGCGAAATCATGCGTCCACACCTCCGTTTCCCGGGTGATAGCCCTTTCCCGGGCGATTCCGCCAGTCCGCGATGCCACCCCCGCTATCGCGCTTGCGTGGAGGAATTGTCTGACTATAGTCAGATGAAATATCTGACTGAGGTCCGACATGTACCTTGACCCAATCTCTCGCCTGCGCCGTTTCAACCGCGCCGTCACGCGCGAGGTTGGCGCGCTCGACACCTCGTTCCTCGGGCGCGGTCGTCCGCTTGGCATGGCGCGCGTCCTGCAGCTTGTCCGGCCCGAAGGCACGGATGTGGCTGTGATCCGCGACCGGCTGGCGCTGGATTCCGGCCTTACCAGCCGCTTCCTGCGCAGCCTGGAACGCGAGGGGCTGATCGAGACCGAGACCGATCTCGCCGACCGCCGCCGCCGCATCGCCCGGCTGACAGCGAAGGGACAGGCGGAAATGGCCGCCTACGAAGCCATCGGCTACGACCGCGCCGCCCGGCTTATAGCCAAGGCCGGGACGCGGGCGGACGAGGTCGTCGCTGCCATGGACCTCATCGCCACGCTTCTGAACCGCGACCACCTGGAAATTCGCCCCGCCGACCCCGATGCACCCGAGGCGCTTGCCTGTCTGCAAGCCTATTTCGACGAACTCATCGACCGAGTCCCGGCTGCCACGCCCCAGATGTTCAGCCTGCCAGACCCCGGCGCCGACCGGTACCGCCCGCCTCATGGCCGCTTTTTCATCGCCTGGTCCGACGACCTGCCGGTTGGCTGTGTCTCGCTCCGCCCGCTGGATGCCACGACCGCCGAGGTCAAGCGGCTCTGGGTTCACGCCTCTGCCCGTGGCCAGGGCCTTGCCCGGCGGCTGATGTCCCTGATCGAGGATGAGGCCCGCGCGATGGGCCACCGCTATCTGAAGCTCGACACCAACTCTGTGCTGACCGAGGCTATCACGCTCTACCGCAACTCGGGCTGGGTCGACATCGAACCCTATACCGACCCGCCGGGTGACACCTGGATGGGCAAGGCGCTTTGACGAACGGGGGGCACGCCTCCCCGCCGAAAGCAAGGGGTTAGACCCTCCGTCAGGTCAACCACGCCCCGACTTCCAGCCCCCACGCGCCCGGATTTCGGTCGACGAAGCCCCGTTCAGCGGCAGGTTCACGAAACACCAGACCGGAGGCTTCCGCCCCCGCAGGTTCTCGCCCCGGTTCACCCGATGCACCCGAAAGGCCCGTGCGGCCACCGACAGCCGTGCCTGAACCCCGGCGCCAGGCCGCGCCAGCACACCAACGGCAACCGACCGCAGGATGTCCCGCCAGCGGCCCCAGCGGTGGAACTGCACCAGATTGTCCGCCCCCATCAGCCAGACGAAGGTCACCCCCGGATAGATCGCCTTCAGCCGGTCGATCGTGTCCGCCGTGGCCCGCGTGCCGAGGCTCTCCTCCAGCGCCGTGATCCGCACTCTGGGATGCCCCATCACCGCCTTCGCGCGCCGCAGGCGGTCTGCCATCGGCGCGGGCTGCCGGGCCTTCAGCGGATTGGCCGGGGTCACCAGCCACCAGACCTGATCCAGCCCCATCCGTTTCAGGGCTTCGCGCGTGATATGCACATGCCCCTCATGCGCCGGATCGAACGATCCGCCGAGCAGCCCCACGACCATGCCCCTGGTCGCCACCGGAAACCCCTGCCGCATCGGCCTCTCCATCCCTTCGGGCCAATTGACCCGAAGCTGACCGCCATGACAATGCCCGACCTCCCACTGCGGCCCGCCGTTGCCCTTGACCGGAACAATCGCTACATAGCCGCCAACACCTCATCCGCCGACCCGTCAGGAGCGCCCCATGGCCAGCTATCAATACGTCTATCACATGGAGAACGTCTCCAAGACCTACCCCGGCGGGAAAACCTGCTTTGAGAACATCCACCTGAACTTCCTGCCCGGCGTGAAGATCGGCGTCGTCGGTGTCAACGGCGCGGGGAAATCCACGCTGCTGAAGATCATGGCCGGGATGGACAAGGACTTCAAAGGCGAGGCCTGGGCTGCCAAGGGTGCCAAGGTCGGCTACCTCGCGCAGGAACCCTACCTCGACCCCGCGCTGACGGCGAAGGAAAACGTCATGCTGGGCGTTGCCGCGCAGCAGGCGATCCTCGACCGCTACAACGAACTTGCCATGAACTACTCGGACGAGACCGCGGACGAGATGGCCCAGCTCCAGGACCAGATCGACGCTGGCAATCTGTGGGAACTGGAAGCCACCGTCGGGGTCGCGATGGATGCGCTCCGCTGCCCGCCGGACGATGCCGATGTCACCACCCTGTCGGGCGGGGAACGCCGCCGCGTCGCGCTCTGCAAGCTCCTGCTTGAAAAGCCCGACATGCTGCTTCTCGACGAACCGACCAACCACCTTGACGCGGAATCGATCGCCTGGCTGCAGAAGCACCTGATCGACTACAAGGGCACGATCCTGATCGTCACCCACGACCGCTATTTCCTGGACGACATCACCGGCTGGATCCTCGAACTCGACCGCGGCCGCGGCATTCCCTACGAGGGCAACTACTCCGCCTGGCTTGACCAGAAGGCCAAGCGCATGGCGCAAGAGGCCCGCGAGGACAAGTCCAAGCAGAAAGCGCTGGAAAAGGAACTGGAGTGGATCCGCTCCGGTGCCAAGGCGCGTCAGGCCAAGGGCAAGGCCCGTCTCAACCGCTATAACGAGATGGCGAGCCAGACCGTCTCCGAACGCGCCTCGACCGCCCAGATCATCATCCCGAACGGCGAACGCCTGGGCAACAAGGTGATCGAAGTCGAGGGCCTGAAGAAACACATGGGCGACAAGCTCCTGATCGAGGACCTGTCCTTTGTCGTCCCCCCCGGCGCCATCGTCGGCGTCATCGGCCCGAACGGTGCAGGGAAATCCACCCTCTTCCGCATGATCACCGGGCAAGAGCCGCCCGATGAGGGCACGATCAAACTGGGCGAGACGGTCAAGCTCGCCTATGTCGACCAGTCCCGCGACGCTTTGGATCCGAACAAGAACGTCTGGGAAGAAATCACCGGCGGGGCCGAGGTCATCCACCTGGGCGACATGCAGATGAACTCCCGCGTCTATACCGGGGCCTTCAACTTCAAGGGCACCGACCAGCAGAAGAAGGTCGGGTTGCTCTCCGGCGGTGAGCGCAACCGCGTCCACATGGCCAAGCTACTGAAATCAGGCGGCAATGTCCTCCTCCTCGACGAACCGACCAACGACCTAGACGTGGAAACGCTACAGGCGCTGGAAGCCGCCATCGAAGACTTCGCCGGCTGCGCGATCATCATCAGCCACGACCGCTTCTTCCTCGACCGGCTCTGCACCCATATCCTGGCGTTCGAAGGCGACGCGCATGTGGAATGGTTCGAGGGCAACTTCCAGGCCTACGAGGAAGACAAGGTCCGGAGACTGGGTCCGGATGCGCTGGAGCCGAAGCGGGTGAAGTACAAGCGGTTTGCGCGGTAGGAATACCGCCGCTAGGATCGGGCCGAAATCAGGAGGATCTCCATGAAACTCGGCTCGGTTCTGACGCTTGTCTCTGGCCTCGCACTCTTAGGGTGTAGCTATCCGCTGGAAGGGGGTTGGGCCGTCACCGCGAACTGCCCCGCCGACAGCGCATTCGGCGCACTGGTGATCCGGGCCAAAGCAACGGCGACAGAGGTGCAGACGAACGAGTTCGTCGGCGAGATCACCAATGACCTTGGACAGCGCGGGCAGTTCCGGGCATCGCTACAGAACAACCTGCTTCTGACCGAGACAAACTGGGACGGTCTGCCGCCGACGACCTCTCGACTGACGCTCGACCGCAGTTCTGGCTCGTTCACGGGTGTCGACTCCATGGGCTGCTCACTGATTGTTGTCCGCCCCTGATCCTGACGCCCCTTGAGAGCAGGTCTACTGCCACCAACATGGCTCCCGCTACCGTAGGTTGGGCAATCTGCCCACAACCCGTCGCAACAAGGGCCGCGCCCTCCATCGGGCGGGCGCAACAACGGTCGGTGGAGGCGCTTTATGGTGCAACCCCTCCCACCGCAGTTCGGGTGACTGACGCGGCAAAGCGCCCTCCCGGGGGGAGGGAGGGCGCGGCCCGGCGGGCTTACGCCCTTGATCCCGGGCCACAGTGCCAATAGCTTCAACCTGCGGCTTAAGATCAACTTCCGCGAGATCGCACATCAGTTGTCGTTGTATGAATTGGAAACCCTGATGAAGGTTAGCTGCCTTGTTGCGTTTTTGTTGGCTGCCCCGTCATCAGCGCAAGCATTCTGCTCGCAGGGGTTCGGAGTTGATTTTGCACAAAAGGTTTCTGGCTACATCGATTATCTAATCTGCCTGCACAACGAGCAAACCGATACGCTGAACGAACACGCACGCCTTATCAACCAGCATGCAGATTTGCTGAACGAGTTAAATGACGGCGGTCGTAAGCAGTGGGACGCTCTTCAGGGTCTATCATCTGCCCTTGACGATCTTGTGCAGGAGAACCGAAGGACAATGAAAAGAAATGAGGAGCTGGAGAGTGAACTAGAAAACCTTACGCGTCGGCTAGATGAACTCAACTATCGAATAACGCAGCTCGAATAGGAATGCCAAGCTTGTCGCAGATGCAATAGCATCTGCCTCCACTCCCCCATACTTAACACCCCCCTAACGCCCACACCCAACCCCTTGATTTTCTTGACCCCGAAATCCTGTCCACCGTGGACAGCCCCCCTTGCGGCCCCTACACTCCTCTGCGAACCGGAGGCCGCCATGCCCGACTACCAGACCCTCATCGACGCCCCCACCTGGGCCTTCATCGACCGGACCAACGCCTCCTACCCGGAGAACACCGCCACCCTCTCCATCGCCGAGCAGCGGGCGATCTACGACCGGATGTGCGCCGCCTTCGACACCCCCTACCCGCCCGGAGTGACCTCCCACGACCAACCCATCGCCGGCGTCCCCTGCCGGGTTTACCCGGGCAAGCAACCCACCGTCCTCTACCTCCACGGCGGGGGGTATGTGGTGGGCGGCCTTCACTCCCACGACGGGGTCTGCGCCGACATCCGCGCTGCAACCGGCCTCACCGTGGTCTCCGCCGACTACCGCCTCTCCCCCGAACACCTCCACCCCGCCGCCTTCGACGACGCCTGCGCCGTCGCCCGCCATCTCGCCGCGCAAGGCCCCCTGATCCTGGTCGGCGACAGCGCCGGAGCCAACCTCGCCGCCGCCGCCTGCCATGCCCTGCGGAAAGAGAACCTCCCGATCAAAGGCCAGATCCTGATCTACCCCGGCCTCGGCGGCGACCTGAACAAAGGCAGTTACCTGACCCATGCCGAGGCGCCGATGCTGACCCGCGCCGACGTCCTCTTCTACAAGGACATCCGTCACGGAGGCCCCGCCCCCGAGGGCGACCCGACCGTCAGCCCGCTGCAGGACACCGACTTCTCCAACCTGCCCCCGACCCTCGCCATCGCTGCCGAATGCGACCCGCTTGCCGACGACGCGCCCGCCTACGCCCGGAAGATCACCGAGGCCGGGGGGCGAGCGCATGCAATCACCGAGCCCGGCCTCGTCCACGGCTACCTCCGCGCCCGCACCAGCGTGCCCCGCGCGGCCGAAAGTTTTGCCCGCATCACTGCAGCGATCACCGCCTTCGCCGAGGATCGCTGGCCGTACTGAGACCGGTGGCTCGGGCCGACAGAATGTCCGAGCCGGTGCCAGGCACCCCGGAACCATCCCCACCCATCCGCGTTTGATCGCCAGCAGGGGCCACCACGGCCCCCTTGCGAAAGGCGCAGTCCATGTCTTTCGGCTATCCTTGTCTTCATCCTTGTTCTGATCCTGATCGGCGCCCTGCCGAACTGGGGCTACTCCAGAGGCTGAGGCGACGGCCCCTCGGGCGCGGTCGGTGTGATCGTCGTCGTCCTGCTGATCCTGATCCTGACGGGTCGCGTCTAGGTCGGGTACAAGGGAACCACCCTGCCCCCTCCGCGTTGCCCCTTCGACCAACCAACCGGAGTTTCCCAATGAAAGGTGCATTTGCCTGGCTGATCGGCATCCCGATCCCCATCATCATTATCCTGTATCTGCTGGACGTCTTCTGACGACCAGGCGCGCCCCGCCCGGATTCCAACCCGGTCAGGGGCGCGTAGTTTCCAAGCCCGATTAACCCATTGAAATCAGGCGGTGAGATGGCCCTGTCCCCGGTGGACACCTGCCCTCTTCCCTTTCCGCCGCAACTGTGCCACCCTTTGCGCTGCGACGTTATCTTCTCGACCACTGTCTCCGACCATCGGCCACAGCAATCGACTTCAAGCTGACGGGGCCGGGCCGCCGCAATCTCGCGGGCGGCAGACAGACAGGAGACATCACGATGGCCAAGGGCACCGTGAAGTGGTTCAACGAAACCAAAGGCTACGGTTTCATCGCGCCGGAAGGCGGCAAGAAGGACGTGTTCGTCCACATCACCGCGCTTGAGCGCGCAGGCCTGCGCAGCCTGAAGGACGGCCAGCCGGTCACCTTCGACCTCGAAGCCGGCCGTGACGGCCGCGAAAGCGCGACCAACCTGGCGCTGGCCTGATCCGGGTCAGCCAACCTCTCGGGGGCGGGTTCCGCCCCCGATCCAAAGCTTGTTAGTTGAGCGTGAGCGTCGCGCGATCGCGCAGGACGTGGTCAAAGCCGATGCGGAAGCTTTCCTCTTCGACATCTTCGGGCAGGCAGACAGCCGTGCGGCGGCCCAGCGGATAGGCTGGCACGTCAAAGTCGCTGCTGATCAGCATGATCCGCATGCGTGCCCCGCCGGAAATCAGGGACGAGATCGCCAGTTCGGCCGCAGGAATGCCGCCAAACCCGTCGCAGTCCATCACGAAAAGGTCGTAGCCCAGCGGGTCTTCAAGGACGGCGGCAACCGCATCCTCTAGATCATCGACCGGATCAACCAGGCTGCCGTAAGCCTGCAACCGGCGTCCGGTGCTGCCTTCGGGCTGGTCGGTCAGAAGCATCACGCGCACGCCACGGGCATGCGTCGCAACTTGCTGGCGGCCGGTCTGAATGAATGTCTGCACGCGCACTCCTCCACTACCTCCTGCCAGTGTTCCTCAACAATGCGGAGAGCATTCGCCAGAAAGAAGGAAACTTACAGGAAAAACCGCTCGGTTCTTGCCACATTCAAGCGCGGGTTGCAGATTGGAAGGTGGCATCCAGTACGCAAGTTGCAAGATCCGGTCTTCGCGTTGCAATGGTACCCAATCCCCAGTTGTTAACCTATTCTACGTGAAATTGCAGCCGTCTTACCGGTCTCATGCATGATTCGCTATTGGAGCTCTGTATGAATCGTCACACCAATATGACCTTTCTTGACCTGCGTCAGGATCTTGCCGCCGCGTTCCGATGGACCGCGCGGCTGAAGATGCACGAGGCGGTCGGAAACCACTTCTCGCTGGCGGTGAACCCCGAGGGTACACGCTTCCTGATCAATCCGAACGGGCGGCATTTCTCGCGCATCACCGCCTCATCGCTGGTCGAGATAGATGCCAACGACCCGGACACGATGGCCCGTCCAGATGCGCCAGACCCTACCGCCTGGGGCCTGCATGGCAGCATTCACCGTGCCTGCCCCCATGCGATCTGTGTCATGCATGTCCATTCGGTCCATGCCACGGTTCTTGCCAGCCTTGCCGACAGCCGCCTGCCCGCGATCGACCAGAACACCGCGATGTTCCACAACCGGCATGTCGTCGACGAACACTACGGGGGCATGGCCTTTGGCGACGAAGGCGCACGGTGTGCGGCCATGCTGACGGATCCGAAGGTCACGGCCATGGTCATGGGCAACCACGGTGTCCTGATCATCGGCCGCACTGTCGCCGAAACGTTCAATCGTCTCTACTATTTCGAACGCGCAGCCGAGACCTATATCCGCGCACTGCAGACCGGCCGCCCGCTGCGCGTCCTGCCGGAAGCCGTCGCTGAAAAGACCGCACAGGAATGGGAAAGCTATCCAGGGTTTGCCGAAGCCCACCTGCGCGAGTTGCGCGCGATCCTTGACGCCGAAGACCCGGGCTACGCCGCCTGATCCATCGTCACCCAAGTCTTGCCGGTCAGGCCCGCATGGCCTCGGCATGCAGATGGTCGACCAACCCTTGCTGCAGGTTCATCCGCGCGGCCAGCATGGCGAGATAGCCCTTCTCGGCCGGGGCGCTTTCGTCGACAACCAGAAGCGAGGCGGCATAAAGCTGCACGGCCTCGGCCTCGCTGCGGGCAAGGCCGGCAATCCGGCCCACGTCCAGCGGCGCATCGAGTTCGGCCGTGATCAGAGCCGTCGCTTCATCCCCAAGGCCAAGGTTTGCAATCTGCCCGTCGATGGCCGCGCGTTCCTCGGGGGTCACATGGCCATCAGCCTTCGCCGCCGCGATCATCGCCTGCAGGATACGCGTGGCCAGATCGTCTGCCGCCTCGGCCGAGCCCGGGTTGAACTCCGACCCTTGCGGCGCGGGCAAGGCCGTGGCGCCATCAGAGGCGCGGCCGTTCTTCCAGTCCTCATAGGCCTTGTAGGCCAGCCCGCCGATCGCCGCCATGCCGCCGATCTTGATCCCGGTGCCCAGAATCCGCCGACCGCCCTGGGTCAGAAGGATACCCAGAAGCCCGCCCGCAATCGCGCCCTTGCCAAGTGCCGACTGGTTGTTCCAGGCCCCTTTCGCCTTTTCAGTCAGACCCTTGGCCCCCTGACCACCAGTCATCTGGTTCACGCCGCCCAAGAGGTTGTCCAGCAGGGATTTCGCGTTCAGCATCATGGTCTCCTATGGCTCTTGGCCGGAATATGGGGGCCGCCCTGCATCGCCGCAACGGGGACCGGACAGCCCAGCCAATCGCCGCCTACGGCTTTCCCCAGCCGCCTCCGCCCGGTGTCCGCATCTCGAAGACCGCACCCTCGGGCAGGTCGCGTTCGTCATTGCCCTGCAGGTGTTCCACCCGCCCGTCCGGCCAATGTACACGGTTCTCGCCCACCGCCCCGGCCTCGCCTCCCGCGCCGCCAAAGGGCGCCACCTTCCGGCTGCCGCACAGCGTCGTGACCGTCACCGGAGCCAGGAACCGCAGGCGCCGCACCGCGCCGTCGCCGCCGCGCCACCGCCCTTTCCCGCCCGAGCCCCTGCGGATCGAGAACTCCTCAAGCCGCACCGGAAAGCGTTTCTCCAGCACTTCAGGATCGGTCATGCGCGTGTTGGTCATGTGGCTTTGCACCGCGTCGCAACCGTCAAACCCTTCGCCAGCCCCCGTGCCACCTGCGATCGTCTCATAATTCTGGAACTGGTAATTGCCCCAGATGAAGTTGTTCATCGTGCCCTGCGCCGCAGCGACGACCCCCAGCGCCCCGTAAAGCGCGTTGCAGGCCGACTGGCTGACCTCGGTATTGCCCGCAATCACCGCTGCCGGAGCCACCGGGCTCAGAAGCGTGCCTTCCGGCACGATGATCGTCAGCGGCTTGAGGCAGCCCTCGTTCAGGGGGATCGCCTTGCCGACCAGCGTGCGGAAGACATACAGCACTACCGCCCGTGTCACCGCCTGCGGGGCGTTGTAGTTGCCGGAATGCTGAGCCGACGTGCCGGTAAATTCGATGGTCGCGGCCCGCGCCTTGTGGTCGACTGTCACCCGTACATGAATGGTCGTTCCGATATCCATCGGATAGCTGAACGCTCCATCCTGCAACCTGTCGATCACGGCGCGCACGCATTCCTCTGCATTGCGCTGGACATGCCCCATATAGGCCGCGACCACCTCTGCCCCGTGCCGCGCCACCACCCGCAGCAGTTCGCGGCGCCCGGTCTCGTTCGCGGCAATCTGCGCCTTCAGGTCGGCCATGTTCTGGTCGGGCGACCGACAGGGCCAGCGCCCCGAGCCCAGCAGGGCCCGCGTCTCGGCCTCGCGCAACACTCCCCGCACCACCAGCGGGAAGAGGTCGATCACCACCCCTTCTTCCTCGATAGTCCGGCTGTCCGGCGGGGCCGAACCCGGCGTCCGCCCCCCGATATCGGCATGGTGACCGCGCGAGCCCAGCCAGAAGGCGGCCTTGTCTTCGACAAAAACCGGCGTGATCACCGTCACGTCCGGCAGATGCGTTCCGCCGTTCCAGGGCGCGTTCAGCATCCAGGCATCACCTTCCCGCGCTGTCGAGCCGACCGCCGCAATCACTGTCTTTACGGCATGCGACATCGAACCCAGATGCACCGGCACATGCGGGGCATTGGCCACCAGGTCACCCGCCGCATCAAAGATGGCACAGGAAAAATCCAGACGTTCCTTGATGTTGACCGACCAGGCCGTGTTGGCCAGCGTCGCCCCCATCTGGTCAGCAACCGACATGAAGAGGTTGTTGAACACCTCCAAGAGCACCGGGTCAGCCTCGGTCCCCGCTGCGGGGGGCCGCGCCATCGCCGCCACGCGCCGCAGGATCAGGTTCGCCTGGGCATCAACCGTCGCCTCCCAGCCCGGCTCAACCACCGTCGTCGCCGTCGCCTCGGTGATCACCGCCGGACCAAGGATCCGCGTGGCGGTCCCGCAGTCCGCGCGGCGGAAGAGCGGCACCTCGCGCCAGCCCTCGGCCCAGACCGCCAACCGCTCCACCGGCTGGCCCGCTGCCGCGCCCGGGGCCATGTCTGGCAGCTCAGCCCCGCCGCCTTCCGCCTCGACCGCAAGCATCTCGAAGAGGACCGCCCGCTCGGGTGAGGTGAAGCCGAACCGGGCCTGATGCGCAGCGGCAAAGGCCTCGGCCATGGTCTCGGCCGCCCCGAACGGCACGGCCAGCGACTGATGCTGCCCCTCATAGCGCAGGTGCGCCGTCTGCGTGACCCGGGGCGCAGCAATCCCCTGCGCGCGCAATTCCTCCGCCGATTCCGCCGCCAGCGTCTCGATCCGTGCCGCCGCCTGATCCACCGCCGCTAGCGGTGCATCGAATTGCGCTTCGCGCAGTGCCCGCAGATGCGCAAGGCCCATGCCAAAGGCCGACAACACCCCGGCCTGCGGATGGATGAAAACCGTTTTCATCCCGAGGGCATCCGCCACGCCGCAAGCATGTTGCCCGCCTGCGCCGCCAAAGCATTGCAGGGCATAGGTTGTCACATCATGCCCGCGCTGTACGCTTATCTTCTTGATTGCATTGGCCATATTGTCGATAGCGATCCGAAGGAACCCCTCGGCGATCACCTCCGGTGGGTCAAGCCGCCCGGTCACAGCCGCGACCTCGGCCGCCAGCGCCGCGAACTTCTTCCTTACCACCTCGCCGTCCAGCGGCTGGTCCCCGCCTGGCCCGAATACCGCCGGGAAATGAGCGGGCGAAAGTCTCCCCAGCATCACGTTGCAGTCGGTGATCGTCAGCGGTCCACCGCGTCTGTAACTCGCGGGCCCGGGATTGGCCCCCGCGCTTTCCGGCCCAACCTGGAAGCGCCCGTCCCGGAACGCGCAGATCGAACCACCCCCCGCCGCCACCGTGTGGATATCCATCATCGGCGCCCGCATCCGGACACCTGCAACCTCGGTTTCGAACGACCGTTCATAAATACCTGCATAGTGGCTGACATCGGTCGAGGTTCCGCCCATGTCGAAACCGATCAGCCGGTCGAACCCCGCCGCTTCTCCGGTCCGGACCATGCCGACAATGCCGCCGGCTGGACCCGAGAGGATTGCATCTTTGCCCTGGAACCGCCCTGCCTCGGTCAGTCCACCATTAGACTGCATGAAGAGAAGCCGTCCGGTTGCCCGCCCCATGTCAAGCGCCCCCTCGACCTGCGCCACATAGCGCCGCAGGATCGGCGAGAGATAGGCGTCGACCACGGTCGTATCCCCCCGCGGCACCAGCTTCGCCAATCGCGAGACCTGATGCGACAGGGAGATCTGGCTGAACCCCGCCGCAACCGCCATCGCGCCGACCCGCGCCTCATGCACCGGATTGACATGTCCATGCATCAGCGCGATCGCCACGGCCGAGATCCCCGCCGCCCGCGCCTTCGTCAGCGCCGCAGCCACGGCGGCTTCGTCCAGTGGTCGGACTTCCTCTCCCTCGGCATCCAGTCGACCGGGAATCTCGAACACCTGTTCATATAGAAGATCCGGCCGCCGGATATTCAGATCGAACAGCGAGGGTCGCGCCTGGGTCCCGATCCGCAAGAGATCGCCAAAACCCTCGGTGATGAGCAAAGCAACCCGCTCCCCCTTCCGCTCCAGAAGCGCGTTGGTGGCGACTGTCGTTCCCATCTTCACTGCAGCAATCGCGGCGTCCGGGATCGGCTTACCGGCCTTGAGCCCCAGACAGTCACGGATCCCCTGCACCGCTGCATCCGGATAACGCTCAGGATTTTCCGACAGAAGCTTGGCCGTGACCAGCCGCCCGTCCGGCGCCCGACCGACCACGTCGGTGAAAGTCCCGCCCCTGTCGATCCAGAATTCCCAAGCCATTTGCGCCTCCATCCCCTCCTTCGTGGCCCGCCTCGGAGCCAGATGCAACACTTGACCGAAGCCGCGCACCGGGCTTTCTTGAAGTCATGCCCCTGCACTTCACCCCGGCCGAATACACCGCCCGCCAAGCCAAGGCCCGTGCCGCCCTGCAGGCCCAGGGCCTAGACGCGCTGCTGATGTTCGCGCCCGAAAGCCATTTCTGGATTTCCGGTTACGACACGTTCGGCTTTGCGATGTTCCAGTGCATGGTCCTGACCGCGAAGGGCGACCTTCACCTCCTGACCCGCACCCCGGACCTGCGTCAAGCACAGTACACCTCGACCCTTGCGACCGAGGAAATCCACATATGGCAGGACATCGAGGGCGCTAATCCGGCCCGTGACCTGGCCAATCTGCTTGCGGACCTCGGGGTCAAGGGTCCCATTGGGTATGAATCCGACACTGTCGGCCTTACCGACCGCACCGGCCGCGCCCTTCACGCCGCGATCCCGGGTCTGATCGACGCCTCGGACCTGATCCGTGCCCTCCGCCGCGTCAAATCCCCGGCCGAGATCGAGATGCACCGCCGCGCCGCCGCGCTTTCAGACGACGCGCTGGACCAGGCCATTGCCTTAGCGCACCCGGGGGCCTTCGAAGGCGACATCCTTGCCGCCATGCAAGGGGCGGTCTTCAAGGGAGGCGGTGACTATGCGGGCAACGAATTCATCCTTGGCTCCGGCCCCGGGGCGCTGCTGTGCCGCTACTATTCCGGTCGCCGCCACCTGTCTCAGACCGACCAGCTGACCCTGGAATGGTCGGGCACCTATGCCCGCTATCATGCCGCCATGATGCGGACCGTTCTTGTCGGCCGTGCGTCCGAGCATCATCGCCGGATGCATGCGGCGGCGGTCGAGGCGCTGGAAGCCTGCGAAGCGGCCATCCGGCCCGGTGCTCCGATGGGCGACGTCTATGACGCCCACGCCAGAGTTTTCGACGCCCGCGGCCTGTCGCATGCACGGCTGAGGGCCTGCGGCTACGGCATGGGCGCAGTCTACAACCCGATCTGGGTCGATTTCCCGATGTTCTACGAAGGCAATCCCCTGATCATGCAGGAAGGTCAGGTCTTCTTCCTGCACATGATCCTGATGGACAGCGAAGCGGGTGAAGCGATGACGCTGGGCCATTCCGTGCTGGTAAAGGCAGACGGCATCGAACGCCTTTCGCGCCATGCGCTTGATCTGATCCTGAACGCCTGACCTGCGGCGCAGGGCCGCCTTGCGTTTCCCACCGCGGCGCACCACGTTTCGGTTATGGCCGTGCCCTATTCCTATCGCGACGACCCTGCCGTCCCCGTCTTCGATGACAGTGCCCCAGTCGCCGTCATGGATGCGGAATGCGCGGTTTGCTCCTGGGGCGCGCGGATGATCCATCGTCTCGACCGCGCGGGCACCACCCGGATCTGCCCGATCCAGACCCCGCTTGGCGCGGCTCTTCTGGCGCATTACGGCCTTGATCCCAAGGACCCGACCAGCTGGCTTTTCCTGGACCGGGGCATCGCTTATGAAGGCTTCGAGGCCGTCCTTCACGCCGGTCGCCGCTACGGTGGGTTCGGGAGCCTGACGCAGGTACTGCGCATCGTCCCAAGGGCGCTTCGCGACTGGCTTTACCGTCGCCTTGCCCGCAACCGCTATGCGCTGTTCGGGCGGGCCGACCTCTGCGCGCTGCCCGATCCGGCCTTCCAGCGTCGCCTTCTCGGCTGACCCCCGGAATTTTCCTGCCCTCTAGGGCGCAGGCGCAACCTTCGCCAGCAATTCCTCGACCTTCGGCCCTAGCCCCGCAACGATCAGCTTCACTCCCTCCGGGCTCGGATGAATCCCATCGGCCTGCATATAGGCTGCCATCGAGGCCGGATCGGACGGATCCGCCCCCGCCGCCACAAGCCCGGCGAAGAAGTCGTCGGCCAGAACGGCGCCATACTGGCTGGCCAGCTCGGCATACATTCCGTCGAACGCCACTTTGTAATCGGCCCCGAAGTTCCCCGGCGCTTTCATCGCCACCAGCAGCACCGGAAGTTGGCGGGCCGCTGCCTCTTTCAGGATGCCGTCGAGGTTCTTCTTTGCCTCGGCCGGGTCGATCCCGCGCATCATGTCATTGCCGCCCAGGATCACCATCAGCGCATCCGCATCGGGCCCGATTGCCCAGGCCACCCGTGCCAGGCCACCCGCTGTGGTATCGCCCGACACTCCTGCGTTCTGGATCGCCACCTCGTGGCCCTTGGCCGTCAGCCAGCGTTCCAGCTCTGGCACCAGACCCTCGGCCTGATCCTCGAGCCCATAGCCCGCCGTCAGACTGTCGCCGAGCGCCACAATGGCCACCGGCTCGGCCTGAGCCGTACCCACCAGCAGTAACAGAGCCGTGAGCCCATTGCAGAGCCCCCGCATCAGGCCATATCCCTTTGCAGGCATTGCCCCAAGGAAAGACTTCATGACCGATCCCATCCTCGCGCTGACCGATGCGCGCCTGACCCTTGCCGGCAATGCCGGTCCGGTCGAGATCCTGCGGGGCATCACGCTCTCGATCGACAAAGGCGAGACAGTCGGGCTCGTCGGGCCATCGGGGTCGGGCAAGTCGTCGCTCCTCATGCTCATGGGCGGGCTGGAACGTGCCACCTCGGGCCGGGTGCTTGCCCTGGGGCAAGACCTGACCACGATGAACGAGGACGCGCTCGCCCGCTTCCGCAGGGGGAATATGGGGGTTGTCTTCCAAAGCTTCCACCTTATTCCCACGATGACCGCCCTGGAAAACGTGGCGCTGCCGCTGGAACTGGCAGGCGTTGCCGATGCTTTCCCCCGGGCCGAGGCGGAACTGACCGCCGTGGGTCTCGGCCCCCGGCTGCACCACTACCCCAGCCAGATGTCCGGCGGCGAACAGCAGCGCGTGGCCCTTGCCCGCGCAGCCGCCCCACGCCCGGCGCTGCTTCTTGCGGATGAGCCCACCGGCAATCTCGACGGCGCCAATGGCCAGGCGATCATGGACCTCCTCTTCGGGCTGCGCGACCGCCATGGCGCGACGCTGGTCCTTGTCACCCATGCGCCGGAACTGGCGGCACGATGCGACCGGGTGATCCGTCTTGCCGATGGGCAGCTTGCCCCGGACACGCTCGCGAAAGCTGCCGAATGAGCCTTTCTCTGACCATCGCCCGCCGGGAACTCCGCGGCGGCCTCCGGGGCTTCCGCGTCTTTCTCGCCTGCCTTGCCCTGGGCGTCGCCGCCATCGCCTCTGTGGGCACCTTGCGCACCGGCATCCAGCAGGGCCTGACCGACCAAGGCGCCGTGATCCTTGGCGGCGACGCCGAGATGCGCTTCACCTACCGCCCCGCCGATGCCGAAGAACGCGCCTATATGGCCGGGATCGCGTCTCAGGTGTCCGAGGTCTACGACTTCCGCTCCATGGTCATCCTCGACAGTGACCAGGCCCTGACCCAGGTGAAGGCCGTCGACAGTGCCTGGCCCCTGACAGGCGCTGCCCTGCTTGACCCGCCAATACCGGTTGCCGAGGCCCTGACCCCGAAAGACGGCTTGCCCGGCGCGCTGATGGATCCGGTGCTGATCGAAAGGCTTGGCCTCAGGATCGGCGACAGCTTCCGTCTTGGCAGCAAGAGCTTCCGCCTCTCCGCCGCCCTGACCCGCGAACCCGACAGCGCTTCGACCGGCTTTACCCTTGGGCCCCGCACTGTGGTGCTTTCCAGCGACCTTGCCGGCTCGGGCCTCCTCGAATCCGGCTCGATGTACGAGACCCGCTACCGTCTGCTCCTTCCTCCCGAGTCTGACCTGCAAGCCCTTGAGGATGCCTCGGAAACCACCTTCCGGGACAAAGGCATGCGCTGGACCGACAGCCGCAACGCCGCGCCGGGGATCGAGGCATTCGTCGACCGGATCGGCAGCTTCCTCGTCCTCGTGGGCCTGGCCGGACTGGCTGTCGGGGGCGTCGGCATTTCCGCCGCGATCCGCAGCTATCTGGACGGCAAGGTGGAAACCATCGCCACCCTGAAGACCCTGGGCGCCGAAGGTGGCCTGATCTTCCGCAGCTACCTCTGGCAGGTCGCGATCCTTGCCGCCTTGGGGATCGTGATCGGCCTCGCGCTTGGCGCTGTGGTCCCCTTGCTCGCCTCCCCCTTGATCGAGGCCTCGCTGCCCTTCCCGGCCGAAATCAGGCTTTCCCCCGGCGCGCTTCTGGAAG
This sequence comes from Tabrizicola sp., assembly GCA_016792685.1. Classification (GTDB taxonomy): domain Bacteria; phylum Pseudomonadota; class Alphaproteobacteria; order Rhodobacterales; family Rhodobacteraceae; genus Tabrizicola. Next base: position 43,828 of record JAEULQ010000060.1, read on the forward strand.
CCGGGTTCTATGGTGCGCTTTCGGCGCTCATCTTCACGCTTCTGCCCCTGGCCCGGACCGAACGGATCCGCCCCGCAGCGCTTTACCGCGGTGGCACCGGCACCCGCGCCTGGCCCAGGAAGCGCCATCTCGCCTCACTCATCCTTTTGGCCCTGACCCTCATCGGCAGCGCCACCTGGCTCTCCGGCATTCCGGAGCTTGCCCTTGGCGCTGCGGGCGGCGTCCTTGGCGCGCTCCTCGTGCTGGCGCTGGCAGCGCTTGCGCTGCGCTTCGCCGCCCGGTGGCTGGCCCGTACCCGGCTGACCCATGGCCGCCCTGCCACCCGCGCCGCCCTTGCGGCCATCGGTGCGCCCAGATCGGATGCGACCTCGGTCGTGCTTTCACTGGGCCTTGGGCTTTCGGTGCTGGCGGCGGTCGGCCAGATCGACTGGAACCTCCGCCAGGCGATCGCCACCGACCTGCCGACCCGCGCGCCCGCCTTCTTCTTCATCGACATCCAGCCCGACCAGCTTGACCCGTTCCTTGCCCTGGTCAAAGCCAACCCCGCCGTGACTGAAACCGAAACCGCGCCCATGCTGCGTGGTGTGATCACCCAGATCAACGGGCGTCCGGCGCGCGAGGTGGCAGGCGATCACTGGGTTATCCGGGGCGACCGGGGCATCACCTATGCCGCCGAGCCCGGGCTCAAGACCCGGATCACCGGGGGCACCTACTGGCCCAAGGACTACGCCGGCGACCCCCAGATCAGCTTTGCCGCCGAAGAGGCCGAGGAGATGGGCCTTCAGCTTGGTGACACGATGACCGTCAACATCCTGGGCCGCGACCTGACCGCGACGATCACCTCATTCCGCGAGGTCGACTTCTCGAATGCCGGGATGGGTTTCGTGATGACGCTGAACCCATCGGCCCTTGCTGGCGCTCCGCACACCCATATTGCCACCGTCTATGCCCCGCCCGAAGCCGAGGCCGCGATCCTGAAGGATGTCACGAAAACCTGGCCCAACATCACCGCGATCCGCATCCGCGAAGCCGTGGACCGCGTTGCCGAAGCACTTTCGGCCATCGCCACTGCCACCGCCTGGGCTGCAGCGGGAACCCTTCTGACCGGCTTCATCGTCCTGATCGGCGCGGCGGCGGCGGGCGAACGCGCCCGGATCTACGAATCCGCGATCCTGAAGACACTCGGCGCCACGCGCGGCAGGATCCTGGCGAGCTTTGCGCTGCGCTCGGCCCTGATGGGGGCGGCGGCCGGTCTGGTGGCCGTCATCGCCGGGGGCATTTCGGGCTGGGCGGTGATGACCTTCGTGATGGACAGCAGCTACCGGTTCGAACCGCTCTCGGCCCTGGGCATCGTCATCGGCGGTGTGCTTGCGACACTGCTCGCCGGTCTTGCCTTCGCACTGCGACCGCTTTCCGCCCGCCCGGCCGGCATCCTGCGCGCACCCGAGTGATCCATCGGCCAGATTCCCGAAGGAAGGAGTCTGGCTTCGCTCACAACCGGGTCAGCATCACCCCGGCCACGATGACCAGCGAGGCCACCGCCTTCTCCCCTGTCATCTTCTCGCCAAAGGCCAGCCAGCCGATGAGCACGGCAAACAGGATCGAGGTCTCGCGCAGCGCCGCCACCACGGCGATGGGGGCGAAGGTCATGGCCCAGATCGACACGGCATAGGCGCCGTAGCTGGCGGCCGAGGCAAAAGCGCCCATCCGCCAGGCGTGCCAGTTGCGCGGGATCACGTCCCAGCCGCGCAGGGCCAGCATTCCCAGCGTAAAGAACGTCCCGTCCGCCACGAAGACCCAGGCCACATAGGCCGCAGGCGAACCCGAGACCCGGGCGCCCATCCCGTCGATCAGCGTATAGGTTGCGGTGGCACAGGCTGAACCAATCGCAAAAGGCAGCAGGCGGCGGTCCTCGCCACTGGCAAAGACCCCCCGAGCCATCAGCAGGATCCCGGCCGCCAGCACGGCGATGGCGACATATTCCTTGCCCGAGACCGCATCAGCCAGAAAGGCCGCCCCGAAAAGCGCCACGATCATCGGCGCCGCCCCCCTTGCGATAGGGTAGACACGGGACAAATCGCCCCGGTCATAGGCATAGGTCAGGAAGAACTTGTAAGCGAAATGCGTGCATCCCGCCGCGATGACCCATGGCACCGCCGCCGGGTCGATGGCCGGGGTCAGCATCACGACCGCGAGGCCAATCGGCACCTCGACGATCGACAGGATCACCATCCCGCCGACTTTCGAGGTCCCAAGCTTGATCAGCGCATTCCACAGCGCATGCAGGAAAGCCGCGCCGAGGACGGCCAGAAACACACCAAGGGTCAAGATGCACCCGTCATGAAACCGTTACACCAAGGCCTAAGCCCCCGCACGGGCTGATACAAGCTGAGCGATAGGTCCAGCCATCCGGTTTCGATAGGTTCAGATCGCACGCGCCATGTCGGAAGCGGCTTTCCACTGGCACAGGGCCTTTGCTCCGGCGTTCGGCCGCAACGTCCAGTCAGGTCAAAGCAGCAGCGCCCCTTCATGCCGCAGCAGTGCGGCCTTTGTCTCCACCCCGCCGGGGGCCGAGAAACCGCCGAACCAGTCTGTTCCGGTGACCCGATGGCAAGGAATGATGATCGGCAGCGGGTTCGCGCCACAAGCCTGCCCCACCGCCTGCGGCGCGGCACCTACCGCCTTGGCAATCTGACCATAGGTCCGCGTTTCGCCGAATGGGATGTCCGCCATCGCTCGGCGCACAGCGGCATTCAGGCCGCTCCCCCATGCGACTGGCAAGTCAAACCGCACTAGCCGCTTGTCAAAATAGGCCTGCAACTGGCGAAGACCCTCGGTCAGAAGCGGACTCTCCCCCGGTTCCTCCGGCGCCTGCCATGAAAGGCCTACCAGGCAGTCATCCCGCTCGACCAGGCTGACCCAGCCGAAAGGCCCCTTGATCCCGGCACTGATCAACCGCTTCCCTCCCGCCCCGCGCTGGCCTGCCTGAGCGGCTGGAACGCCTCGCGCAGCATGGCCGCCATGCCCTCGACCGCAGGCGACGTGCCGCGCGGATTGCGTCGCAGGATCACCCTTGCGCTGTCGACAATCGGAAAGCCGTCGCTTGAGGTCAGCTCGCGGCACCCCGCCGGGATCGTGCTGCGCGACAGGGGCGCAATCGCCATCCCGTTCATCACCGCCACCCGAAAGCCCCCGGCCATGTCGCAGGACCAGGCCGGACGCCAGTCGATCCCCTGCAGGTCAAGCCCCGCTTCGGCGTAGTCCCGGCTCCACTGCGACCGGAAATAGACTGCCACCGGCACCGGACGCCGCAGGTGCTGCGCATGGGTGACCGAGCTCACCCAGACCGTCGGGTCGATGCACAGGACCTCGCCGTCCTGCACATAGGCCCAGTCATAGATCACGCCCACGTCGATCTCGTCCGCCTCAAGCGCTGCGATCAGCGCCGTGCTGTGATCAACCCGGACCGAGACCTGCACCCCCTCGTGCCGCTCATCGAAGGCCGCAAGCGCCCGGGGCAGGATGCTGCCGGAATATTCATCCGGAATCCCGACCCTGACCGGCCCAACCAGCGGCTTTTCCCGCAGCGCCACCGCCGCCTCTTCCAAAAGTGCCACCACCCGCCGGGCATAGGGGATCAGCTGCTCGCCGCGCGGGGTCAGCGAAACCCCCCGCGCCTGACGGTCGAAAAGCGGCTGGCCCAGACTGTCCTCCAGCCGCTTCACCTGCAGGCTGACCGCCGATTGCGTGCGAAACAGCCGCCCCGCCGCTGCCGTCACCGACCCGCAGTCCGCCACCGCCAGAAAGCTGCGCAGAAGGTCGCTTTCGAGTGCCGGCTGCATTCCTTATCCATGAGTCAGACTTATGTCACCCATGAAACCTATTCGTTTGTGAAATGTCAACCAAGGCCCTAACTTTACCCTGTAACAAAGGAGACCGATCATGTTTGCCCGCCTCATCGCCCTTCTGCAGCTGCGCCGCTCGACTGCGTTCCTGCTGGAACGCGACGATGATCATTTGCTGGACGACATCGGTCTGACCCGCAGCCAGCTTGAAGCGATGCGCCTCGGTCTCGATCTGACCGAAGCCCGCGCCAAGATCTCGCGCTACCATTCTCTGCCGGCGCCCCGCGGTCTCCCCGTAGGCGCATTGGCTTGACTCTTCGCCGGGGGTGCACTGCACCTCCGGCGAAGTCTTTCCTTCACACCCCGTCAGCCCAGGGCGTCGGAACACCGCTGACAGGTGCCCGGGTGCTTGTGCGTGCCCACATCCGGCAGCACCTTCCAGCAGCGTTCGCATTTCTGGCCCGTGGCGGCGTGGAACTGGACCGCGACATCCGGGACGTCCGGCAAGGCAAAGGCGCCTTCCGGTGCCGCCCCATCCCGCAGGATCAGGCCCGAGGTGATGCAAAGCTCGGCAAAATCGACGCTGCCCAGCAGGCTGGCCATCGCCGGGCTCACAAAGACCTCCGGCGCGGCCTCAAGACTTGCCCCGATGACTTTCGCTGTCCGCTGCACTTCCAGGGCACCGGTCACCACCTTGCGGGCCTCGCGCAGGTCGTCCCACTTGGCCGCCAGCGCCTCATCCCGCCAGGCCGCTGGCGTCTCGGGGAAATCCACCAGATGGACCGATGAGTCCTCACCCGGGAACCGTTCCAGCCAGACCTCCTCCATCGTGAAGACCAGGACCGGGGCCAGCCAGGTCGTCAGGCGATGGAACAGGATATCCATCACCGTCCGGCAGGCCCTGCGGCGCAGGCTATCGGCCCGGTCGCAGTAAAGCGCGTCCTTGCGGATGTCGAAATAGACCGCCGACAGATCCGAAGTGCAGAAGGTAAAGAGCTTCTGGAACACCCCCTGGAAGTCGTACTTCGCATAGCCCTCGCGCACCTCGGCATCAAGCTCCGCCAGCCGGTGCAGCACCCAGCGCTCCAGCTCGGGCATTTGTGCGTGATCCACCCGCTCTGCCTCACTGAACCCGCTCAGGGCTCCAAGCATGTAGCGCATGGTGTTCCGAAGCCGGCGATAGCTGTCGGCGACCCCTTTCAGGATCTCCTTCCCGATCCGCAGGTCGACCGTATAGTCCGACTGCGCCACCCAAAGCCGCAGGATATCGGCGCCGTATTCGCCGATGACTTCCTGAGGGGCGACCGTATTGCCAAGCGATTTGGACATCTTCATGCCCTTCTCGTCCAGCGTGAAGCCGTGGGTCAGCACGCCGCGATAGGGCGCCCGCCCCTTGGTGCCACAGGCCTGCAGCATCGAGGAATGGAACCAGCCGCGATGCTGGTCGGTGCCTTCGAGGTAGAGATCAGCAAGACCATCCGGCGACCCGTCCTCCCGGTCGCGCAGCACGAAGGCATGGGTCGAGCCAGAGTCGAACCACACGTCCAGCACGTCATAGACCTGTTCATAATCCTGCGGATTCACGATGCCGGACAGCACCTTCTCCTTAAATCCTTGCACATACCAGACATCGGCACCATCGGCCTCGAACGCGGCCTTGATCCGCGCGTTGACCTCGGCGTTGCGAAGGAGGAAGTCCGGCGCATCCGGCCGCGCCCCTTTCTTCACGAAACAGGTCAGCGGCACGCCCCAGGCACGCTGCCGCGACAGCACCCAATCCGGCCGCGCCTCGATCATCGAATGGAGGCGATTGCGGCCCGTGGAGGGCGTCCATTCCACCAGCTGATTGATCGAATTCAGCGCCCGCTTGCGGATCGTGTCGCCATAGGTCGACATGCCATCGTCCAGCGCCCGGTCGATCGCCACGAACCACTGCGGCGTGTTGCGGTAGATGACCGGGGCCTTCGACCGCCAGGAATGCGGATAGGAATGCTTGAGCTTCGCCTTGGCAAAAAGCGCGCCCGAATAGGCAAGCTGCTTGATGACGCTGACGTTGGCCGGGCCTTCCTTGCCATCCGGCAGGATGATGTGCTGGCCACCGAAGAGCGGCAGGTCAGGGCGGTAGGAGCCATCTGCCTCGACGTTGTAGGTCATCGGCAGGCCGAACTTCACGCCCAGCTGATAGTCGTCGTCGCCGTGGCTGGGGGCGGTATGCACGAACCCCGTTCCCGCGTCGTCAGTGACGTGATCGCCGGGAAGCATGGGGACGTCATAGTCCCATTCGCCGTTGCCACCGTCGATGCCCCGGAAGGGGTGAGCGAGAGTGAGATTGCGTAGACTTGGCCCGTTCGCAGCGCGTTGCGCTGCCTGAGCAGCTTTCGTCGCTTCGTAATCGGAGTAGCTTGGCCCGATGCGAACTGGCTCCGATGCGTCGGCAGCAAACAACCGGCGATACTCCGCGACTTTGCCTTGCGTGAATACAGCCCCCGCAAGCTTGTCAGCCAGCAATAGCTTTTCACCTACAATTGCACTTGAGCCCTCGGCGACCGCAACAACCTCATAGACGCCGTAGGCAACATCTGGATTGAACGCGACGGCCCGATTTTGCGGGATCGTCCAAGGAGTCGTGGTCCAGATCAGGACCGAAACGTTGTCAAAGTCGGTAGATTTGACCGTCCATGTCGTCGTTTGGTTCTGCTCGAAGGTCTTTGATGCAATCGGAAACCGCACCCAAACCTGATGGCTGGTATGGTCGTGATACTCGACCTCCGCCTCCGCCAGAGCGGTCTTCTCGACCGGCGACCACATCACCGGCTTGGACCCCTGGTAAAGCGTCCCGTTCATCAGGAAGGTCATGAACTCGTCCGCGATCACCGCCTCGGCATGATAGTCCATCGTCAGATACGGTCGGTCCCACTTCCCGGTCACGCCAAGCCGTTTGAACTCCTCACGCTGGACGTCGATCCAGCCCTCGGCAAACTTCCGGCACTCCTGGCGGAAGGCGACCGTATCCACGTCGTCCTTGTTCAGCCCTTTGGCGCGGTACTGCTCCTCGATCTTCCACTCGATCGGCAGACCGTGACAGTCCCAGCCCGGCACATAGCGCGCATCGCGGCCCATCATCTGCTGGCTGCGCACCACCATGTCCTTCAAGACCTTGTTCAGCGCATGGCCGATGTGCAGGTGCCCGTTGGCATAGGGAGGCCCGTCATGCAGCACGAAGGGCGCCCGCCCCGAGGCCTGTGACCGCAGCCGGTCATAGACCCCGATCCGCTCCCACCGCGCCAGCCACTCCGGCTCGCGCTGGGGCAGGCCCGCCCGCATCGGGAAGGCGGTCTCGGGCAGGAAAACGGTGTCGCGATAGTCAGGGGCAGCGGTGTCGGCGCACATCGGAAAGCGTCCTAAGGATCAGGGGCAGGTCGGTCCGGAAATCCTGGACCAGCGGCAAGACAACAAACCCGGCCGGGCCTCAGCCCGCCGGGCCGGTAATTCGCGAAGGAATGACCCAGCCTGTCAGCATGGCGGCCTTATAGACAAAGGCCTCTCAAGGGTCCAGCCCGCGCCAATGCCTTTCACCTGGCACACAAATTTCCCCGCCGGAGGCCACCCGAGGAGGAGGGCGTCAGCCCCGACGACGAGACAGGAAACTTGCGCGTCAGCGCTCAATCTGAAACCCGCCCCAACCTCTTGAACCGACGGCAAAGACCTGCCACCCCTTGCCCATGACCCGATACCAGATCGCCATCACCGGGGCCGGGATCGGCGGCCTCGCTGCCGCTGCCCTCCTGTCGCATGAGGGCCACGAGGTCACCCTCTTCGAACGCTTCACGACCCCAAGGCCGCTCGGCTCCGGCCTCGTCGTCCAGCCCGTGGGCCTTGCCGTCCTCGACCGGCTCGGTGCGGGGGACGAAGCTCGGGCGCTTGGCGCTCCGATCCGCCGCATGCTCGGCCATGCCGGAGAAAGAACCATCCTCGATGCCCGCTATCCCAGCGGCCAGTCAGGTCTCGCCCTCCACCGCGCGAGCCTCTTCCACTGCCTTTGGCACGCCGCGCTGAAGGCCGGAGTCACGCCCCTCACCGGCCACACGGCGACCGGCACGACCCAGGACCGGGATGCCATCCACCTTCTCACCGACCGCGGCCAATACGGCCGCTTCGACCTTGTGATCGACGCTTCCGGCGCAGGCTCCCTCCTCTCGCCGCTGAAGGCCAGACCGCTTCCCTTCGGTGCGATCTGGGCCCAGGTCCCCTGGCCCACAACCGATCTGCCCAGAGACGAACTGCGCCAGCGCTACCGGCGCGCCTCCCGCATGGCGGGCATCCTGCCGATCGGCCACCTGCCCGATGACCCAAAACCCCGGGCCGCCGTCTTCTGGTCCCTCGCAGCGGCAGAACTGGACGACTGGCCTGGCCGAGATCTCAACGACTGGAAAGCCGAGGTCACCGCCTTCTGGCCCGCGATGGAACCTTTCCTCTACCAGATCACCGACAAGGCCCAACTCACTCCCGCCCGCTACAGCCACGGCAGCCTCCGCCAGCCCCACAACTCCCGCCTGATCCACATCGGCGATGCTGCCCACCGCACCAGCCCCCAACTCGGCCAGGGTGCCAACATGGCTCTGCTCGACGCGCTGTCGCTCGCCCTCGCCCTACGCAACCCGCTGGACGAGGCGCTTCACCTGCATCGGCAGGCCCGCCGTGCTCATCTCGCCTTCTACCAGTTCGCCAGCGCCGCCTTCACCCCGCAGTACCAGTCCCACAGCCGTGTGTTGCCCCTCCTCCGCGACCACATCCTCTCGCCCCTCACCCGGCTCTGGCCCCTCCCAAGCCTCATCTCGCACCTCGTCGCGGGAACAATCATCCCACCGATCTCCGGAACCCGCCTCCCGAGGACCTGAGGCACCGGGTCGCCCCCGGGGTGCCTCTTCACTGGCCACGCCTCGACAACCGCCCCCCGGCCTGCCATGCTGTCGCCATGAAACTCCCGTCCCTCAACGTTCTTGGCCAGACGCTGGAGCCCTGCTCGACCGATCCGGTCACCGGCTTCTTCCGCGACGGCTGCTGCAACACCGGCCCGATGGACCGGGGCCTGCACACCGTTTGCGCCCTGATGACTGCCGAGTTTCTGGCGCTGTCGAAATACCTCGGGAACGATTTGTCTACCCCGCGCCCGGAATACGGCTTTCAGGGTCTGAAGCCCGGCGATCAGTGGTGCCTTTGTGCTTCCCGCTTCCTGCAGGCCCATGACGAGGGCGCAGCGCCTAAGGTCCGCCTGGCCGCCACCCATCAGGCCACGCTCGCCATCGTGCCCCTCGACGTGCTGCGGCAATACGCCACCGACTGACCGACGGCTCATCGATGGACTTCGTCCACGCCTCGCAGGATCATCGCGGGAGGCGCATGCAATGCGACGACGAGCATCCGATGAACCCGCCCCGCTTCGACATCACCGAAAGTCAGATCGCCGCTGTCGTGGCAACCTTTTACGGCTGTATCCGCGAACATCCCGGCCTCGGACCCGTCTTCGCCGCCCATGTCACCGACTGGCCTGCGCACGAAGAAAAGATCGCCCGCTTCTGGCGCAATGCGATCCTGCACGAGCGGAGTTATGACGGAAACCCCATGGCCGTCCACCGCGCGGCAGCCAATGTGAAGCCACCGATGTTCGCCGTCTGGCTCGGGCTTTTCGACAGCGTTCTCAGGCTGGAATTGCCGCCCGAGACTGCGACCCAGTGGTCGGCCCTTGCCCATCGTATCGGGCGCGGCCTGATGTTCGGGCTGCTAGGGGCGGACGGCGCGCCGCCCTCACTTCGCTGAGACGGCCGACTGCGTCACCTGATCCGGCATCGGCCGCACCGCCCCGTCATCCCGCATTAGGTCCTCGATGAAGAGGCTCAGTAGCTGCGACCGTCCGCTCACACCCGCCTTGCGATAGATCGCATTGGTCTGGGCCTTGACCGTCCCCTCGCTGGTCGAACGCAGAACCGCAATCTCGGCCGTCGACATGCCCTTGATCGCGAATAGCGCCACATCCTTTTCCGAAGGCGTCAGCCCCCATTCCGCAAACCGCTCCTGCAAGAGGTCGGCAAAGGCCCCCGAGGCCCGGCGCAGCTGTTCTTCCGCGCGATGCCGTTCCTTGAGAGCCCGCCGCAGCATGAAGCCGCCGACCACCACGCCAAGGACCAGACCGAGCGAGGCGCCGATCTCGATCATCTCGCGCATTTCCCAGCTGATCGGCGTTGTCCGGATTCCCAGCACCGACGACAGGACATCGGACACGAAAAAGACGGCGCACAGCGCTTGGATCACGAAGATCGCAAGAAAGGGTAGCGCGCGTTTCAAACCAGGCCCCGACGGCGACACTTCCGGTCAGTCATCGTCATCGTCGTCATCGTCGTCATCGTCGTCATCGTCATCGTCACCAGATCCGCTACCACCCGAGCCACCGCTGCCGCTGTTGTCGTCATCATCATCGTCGTCGTCATCGTCATCGTCATCGTCGTCATCGCCACCGCGACCGCCGCCCTTTCCTTCGTCGTCGATGATCGACACAACACGGTCTCCACCCGGCACCGGCGACCAGAGGTCGCGCAAGATCTCGCCCGTCTTCGGGTTCAAGATGATTTCGCGCTGTCCATCCTTGCGACTTGCCGTAATGCGAACGCGGCCAAGCAGCGTGCGCTCGCTCTGGATCGAGTCAAAGCCCAGCTTCTTCAACTGACGGATGATGCTGTCGATGTAATCCTGCGCCAGCGCTGGCGAGGCCAGCGCCAGGCTCGCTACAATTCCGGAAAGAAATTCCCGCCGTCTCATTGGGACACCCCGACCCTTACCCAAGGAACTATGTTCCATGCCGAAGGCCCCGGCAAGACCGGGGCCCCTCTGTCTTCATAGCGTGCGTTCAATCTTCGCCGCTGTTGTCGTCATCGTCGTCATCGTCGTCATCTTCTTCATCGTCGTCATCGTCATCGTCATCGTCATCGTCATCGTCATGATCATCGTCATCGTCGTCGTCATCGTCATCGTCGTCGTCGTCATGATCATCGTCGTCATCGCCGTCTTCGAAGTCCTCATCGACCGACCGCACCTGCTTGCCGGTCCGGCCGACATCGTCATCGTCCGCGGCTTCGTCTTCTTGCTTGATGATCAATTGAGTTTCGTTGTCGTAGATGACCTCGATCTTGCGGTTTCCCTTGATCGCCTCGACCTTGGTCTGGGTCGGGCCTACCTTCACTTCGACGAAGTCATAGCCCTTGGCCAGATAGGCATCAGCCAGCGCGTTGCCATCGATGGCCGCGAATGCCGCGCCCGCCGAAAGGGCGATCGCAGCGGTGTAGCACAGAAGTTTGGTTCTCAGCTTCATCAGAAGGTCTCCTACAGGTTGCGGTTCCGGTTCACCCCGGGGCATCCGGACCCCTGTGGCGAAACATGGGACAATGAAGCTGCACTCCTCCCGACCTGGCCATTGCACTGCAGTTTACCCCCGGCCACCTATGCCCTCGGTTGGCAGCACTAAACCCCAGTTTACGGCCCTGCTGCAGTTGGGATGCCAAATGGCGGCCCGTCTGGCAAAGCAAAAAGGCCCGCAGCTTGGCGCTGCGGGCCCCGTTTCGATCAAAGGTTTATGCCGTTTCAGACCTTCATCTGTACGCCAAGGTGTTTGGCGACCGTGAAGATGTCCTTGTCGCCCCGTCCGCACATGTTCATCACGATGATCTTGTCGCGCCCCATGGTCGGCGCCAGCTTCATCACATGGGCCAAAGCATGGCTCGGTTCGAGCGCGGGGATGATTCCCTCCAGCCGGCAGCACAGCTGGAAGGCCTCCAGCGCCTCGGCATCGGTGATCGAGACATATTCCGCCCGGCCCACGTCATGCAGCCAGGAATGTTCAGGCCCGATCCCGGGGTAATCCAGGCCCGCGCTGATCGAGAAGCCTTCCAGGATCTGCCCGTCCGCGTCCTGCAGAAGGTAGGTCCGGTTCCCATGCAGCACGCCAGGACGCCCGCCGGTGAGGGAGGCGCAATGCTCCATCCGCTCGTCCACGCCCTTGCCGCCCGCTTCCACACCCACGATCCGCACCGAAGGATCGTCGAGGAAGGGGAAGAAAAGCCCCATCGCGTTCGACCCGCCCCCGATCGCTGCCACCACGGCATCGGGAAGACGGCCTTCGCCCTCCTGCTCGGCCAGCTGCCAGCGTACTTCCTTGCCGATGATCGACTGGAAATCGCGGACCATCGCCGGATAGGGATGCGGCCCGGCCACCGTTCCGATGCAATAGAACGTGTCACGGACATTGGTCACCCAATCCCGCAGCGCGTCGTTCATCGCATCCTTCAGCGTGCCGCGACCGCTGGTCACGGGGATCACCTCAGCCCCCAGAAGCTTCATCCGGAAAACGTTCGGCGCCTGACGTTCCACGTCATGCGCGCCCATGTAAACCACGCATTTCAGCCCGAACTTGGCACAGACCGTGGCCGTGGCCACCCCATGCTGGCCCGCACCGGTCTCGGCAATGATCCGGGTCTTGCCCATGCGGCGGGCTAGGATGATCTGTCCCAGCACGTTGTTGATCTTGTGCGCGCCGGTATGGTTCAGCTCGTCGCGCTTCATATAGACCTTGGCGCCGCCCAGATGCTCGGTCAGCCGGGGCGCGAAATAGAGGGGCGAGGGACGCCCGACATAGTGCTTCCACAGGTCGTCCATCTCGGCCCAGAATGTCGGGTCGGTCTTGGCGTGGTTGTAGCGCTCTTCCAGCTCCAGGATCAGCGGCATCAGCGTCTCGGAGACAAACCGCCCGCCGAATAGCCCGAACCGGCCCTGCTCGTCCGGCCCCGTCATGAAGCTGTTCAACCCGTCTTCGGCCATGGCATACCCCCGTTGTTCCTCTTGGGATGTAGCGCCAATGCCCGCCCGGGGAAAGGGGGGCGCTGCCCCCGTCTCCGCATGGGCGGAGACTCCCCCGGGATATTTCCGCAAAGATGAAAGCGCTGTCCGATTGTCTTTCATCTTTGTCCAAATATCCCCGCCGGAGGCTAGCCCGAGGAGGCGCGCTCTTCGCGCGCTGACGAGACAAAGTGCTTGCGGCGCAAGCCGCTCCATTCAATAGCCGCCCCGAGCCCCCGGGCGCTACCGCAGGATCGGCACCCCGCCCTTCACACCCTTCGCCGCCTCGACAAAGGCCGCGATCTTCGCCGCATCCTTCACACCGGGCGCGCTTTCAACGCCGCTCGCGACATCGACCTGCCGCGCCCCGGTGCGCTGGATGGCCTGTCCCACATTCTCGGGGGTCAGCCCTCCGGCCAGCATCCAGGGTTTCAGCCACTTGCGCCCGACCAGAAGTCTCCAGTCGAAGGTCAGCCCGTTGCCGCCGGGCAGGACGGCACCCTTCGGCGCCTTGGCATCGACCAGGATCTGATCCGCCACCAGCTGGTAATCGAGGAGTGGCGCCAGGTCTGCTTCCTCTGCCACGCCAATAACTTTCATCACCGGCAGCCCGTAGCGCGCCTTCACTTCAGCCACCCGGGCCGGGGTTTCGTGGCCGTGAAGCTGCAGCATGTCGAGCGGTACCCCGCCCACGATCGCATCCAGCGTCCCGTCATCGGCATCGACCACCAGCGCTACCTTGCAAAGGCCTTCCGGCGCGGACAGGGCCAGTGCGTGGGCAGCTTCGGGGGGCACATAGCGCGGGGATTTCGGAAAGAAGTTGAACCCGGCATAGGCGGCCCCCGCCTGGGCCACCGCCGCGACATCGTCGGGCGTCTTCAGCCCGCAGATCTTGACCCGGACCTCGCGCATCAACGCTTGTCCAAAAGCGCCAGAACCTCGTCCTTCGGCGGGACCGAAGTCGAATCCCGCAGCACGGCCAGCTCCCGCTCCAGCCGCGCAACTTCCCGCGATTTCCGGCTGGCCGTCGCGCGGTGCCCGTGCTCGCGGAACCATTCCCAGACAAAGCCGATCAGCACCCCCGCGATGATCCCGCCGAAGATGATCAGGAACAGCGGCAGTTCCATCGCCCAGGTCAGCCCGGTCAGCGCGGCCAGGTCCTCGGGCAAAAGCCGGACGACGACAGGCGCGCGGTTGGCCAAAGCAACCGTCAGCAGGCCAATGCCCACAAGGCCCAGGAATATCAGTCTCAGATATCGGATCATTCGCGTCGGCACCCCAGGGTTCAGGGGCCAATATCGGCCCGATCCGGGCCGGGCGCAAGGCGAAGCGCGGTTACTTGCCGTTCAGCCGGTCGCGCAGAAGCTTGCCGGTCTTGAAGAACGGCACCTTCTTGTCGTCCACCTTGACCGACTCGCCCGTCCGGGGATTGCGGCCAACCCGCGCATCCCGGGCCTTTACCGAGAAGGCGCCGAAGCCCCTCAGCTCCACCCGGTCGCCCTTGGCCAGGGCTTCGATGATCTCTTCGAAGACCGTGTTCACGATCCGCTCGACATGTCTCTGCGTCAAATGCGGGTTTTCATCCGCGATCTTCTGGATCAGTTCCGACCGGATCATCAAATCCCCCCTGTGGTTCAGCCCCTGGCAGGCGACCGCCACGCTATTGTTCTGCCACGACTATAGCGGCAGGATTTGTGTTCGGGCAAACAAAAACCGGGACTTGCCCAAAAGGAAAAGGCCCCGCTTGTGGCGGGGCCTCTCCGTTCAATCGCTGGTAAGCGAGCCGCTGGCTTAGCTGCGGTCCTTCAGGGCCGCGCCAAGGATGTCGCCCAGCGAGGCGCCCGAATCGGACGAGCCATACTGCTCGACCGCTTCCTTCTCTTCGGCGATCTCGCGCGCCTTGATCGACAGGCCCAGCTTGCGGGTCTTCGGGTCGATGTTGGTCACGCGGACGTCGACGTGGTCGCCCACCTGGAAGCGCTCGGGACGCTGGTCGGCGCGGTCGCGCGACAGGTCCGAACGGCGGATGAAGGACTTCTGGTTGTTGTACTCAACCTCGATCCCGCCTTCCTCGATCGCAGTCACGGTGACGGTGATGATCCCGCCCCGCTTCACGCCATCAACGGCATCGGTGAAGGTGTCGTCGCCCAGAGCCTTGATCGAGAGCGAGATACGCTCCTTCTCAACATCCACTTCGGTGACGGCGGCCTTGACCGTGTCGCCCTTGCGGTAGTTCTGGATGGCTTCTTCGCCGCGCTGGTCCCACGACAGGTCGGACAGGTGAACCATCCCGTCGATGTCGTTGTCGAGGCCGACGAACAGACCGAATTCGGTGATGTTCTTGACTTCGCCCTCGATCGCCGAGCCCACCGGATGGGTTTCGGCAAAGACTTCCCACGGGTTGCGCTGGGTCTGCTTCAGGCCAAGCGAAACACGACGCTTGGCGCTGTCGATTTCCAGCACCATGACGTCCACTTCCTGCGAGGTGGAGACGATCTTGCCGGGGTGCACGTTCTTCTTGGTCCAGGACATTTCCGAGACGTGAACCAGGCCCTCAACCCCCGCTTCCAGCTCCACGAAGGCGCCGTAATCGGTGATGTTGGTGACGCGGCCTTTGTGGACCGTGCCGATCGCATACATCTTCTCGACCGCATCCCACGGATCGGACTGGAGCTGCTTCATGCCCAGGCTGATGCGGTGGGTGTCCTTGTTGATCTTGATGACCTGGACCTTGACGGTCTCGCCGATCGACAGGATCTCCGACGGATGGTTGACGCGGCGCCAGGCCATGTCGGTAACGTGCAGCAGGCCGTCAACGCCGCCCAGGTCAACGAACGCACCGTATTCGGTGATGTTCTTGACCACGCCGTCGACGACTTGACCTTCGGTCAGGTTGCCGATGACTTCGGCGCGCTGTTCGGCGCGGCTTTCTTCCAGGATCGCGCGACGCGAGACAACGATGTTGCCGCGACGACGGTCCATCTTCAGGATCTGGAACGGCTGCTTCATGCCCATCAGCGGGCCAGCGTCGCGCACGGGGCGCACGTCAACCTGCGAACCAGGAAGGAACGCCACAGCGCCCCCGAGGTCGACCGTGAAGCCGCCCTTGACCCGACCGAAGATCGCGCCATCGACGCGCTGCTCGGCGGCATAGGCCTTCTCGAGCCGGTCCCAAGCCTCTTCGCGGCGGGCCTTCTCGCGGCTGATCTGAGCTTCGCCGCGGGCATTTTCCACGCGGTCCAGATAGACCTCGACAGTGTCGCCCACGTTGATGTTGGGCTGCTCGCCGGGGTTCGCGAATTCCTTAAGGTCGATGCGGCCTTCCATCTTGTAGCCGACATCGATGATGGCCTGGCCCGCCTCGATGGCGATGACCTTGCCTTTGACGACAGTGCCCTCTTCGGGGGTGTCGATCTCGAAGCTTTCCTTCAGAAGGGCTTCGAAGTCTTCCATGGTTGCTTTAGCGCACATATAGATCAGTTTCCTTTGCTTGGTTGTCACTGGCCATGCGGTTGGCTCCGCCGGTCTTGCTCGCGTCCTGAACGAAAAAAAGCGCGGGCCTCCGGAAATCCGGCGCCAGCGAGTCCCTTCAGGATGCGGCGCCTATAGCCGCAATGGCCCAGCGAGGCAAGGGAAAGCCGGTGGCTGTTGGACCGCGAGACAGAATGCCGCCCCTTGTGACAGAACAGTCCTCCCAAACTTCGACATAGGGCAGCGCCCGACCGCCGGGTGGGCGAGCACCGGCGGGTTTAGGCGCTTTATGGTTCCAGATACTTCCCCCGAAGTTCTGCTGGCGACGTTGCAAAGCGCCCGCCCGAGGGGGCGGTCGGGCGCTGCCCGGCGGCGCGTTACCGCGCCTTGTTCCGGGCAGTGGCTGTCTGGAGTGAATCGAAACGAGTTGAAGCCCACGTCGGCGCAGGGCTCAAACTGAACCAGTCGGGTTCCCGGTGCCATCAAACCATCAACCGATGCACTGCTTGAAGCATCGCCTCGTGCTCCGGAACGTAGCGAGGGCCGAATCCAACCAAGACCTTATACCAGTCGTGCCAGATTTTCCCTTCGGGAGCAGGCCCCAAGCCATACCTGTCATCCGGAAGGCCCATCAATTCAGGGCAGTGTTTGCTTACGAACAACTCTCCGCTGACCAAGTGCAACCCGCTCAGGGCTACATCGACTTCCGATTTTTGAGCTATCTCGACAGCTCTCTTCGTTAGCTCGGCCCGAGAAAAGGCCACGGCATTTACGTCGGTAGCCGCCTCAACGAACGCCATATGGACGAGCAGCGAACAATCGATAGGTCGGTCACGGTAGCACCTTAACGCTATCTCCACCCGCTGTAGGGTCCGCTTGATTTGCCGGAAGGAAAGGCCACCCTTTACGGCCCACTCTCCGGCGAGATCCGCCGCCGCCTCGACCGAAAACGCCTCCCCCTCCCCGAACGGAATGGCCAGCGGCAGCTTCATCGCCAAGTCCCGTGTCGCGACCCTGACTGCTTCCTCCGTCACTCTCAGCCTCAGCCGAAGGTCGACAAACTTCTCGAGATATTTCTCGCCCGCATCCTTTGTCCCGAACCGATGCTGCGCGATCCCCTCTAGGTAGTCCGCATTCACCATCAGGCAGAACACAAACCCCGGCCGACCGAACACCAGCTTCATCGCCTCCAGCAGCGCAATCGCATAATCCGGGTGGCAGCGGTCCAACTCGTCGATCAGGATCACGACCCGCTTCGCTTTCCGCCCTTCGGTCAGCGCATCGCGGAGGGCGTCGATCTGCTCGGGCAACTCCATTTGCCGGGCATGTTCTGCCGCCAACTGGCTGGCGATCATCTGCCCCGCCAGCTTCGACATCCCGTCTTCGATTTCCTTGACGGACTCCTCCAGCGCCTCGTTGCCCTCGACCTTGCCCGACATCCAGCCCGATGCCGCCTCGATCACCTCTTCCGCCCCGTTGCGCAGCACGATCCTCAGCGCCGCCTTTGACGCCACACCGGCCAGCTTCCCGCCTTTCGCCGCAAGACTGGCCACCTTTGACCGCTCCTTCACAGGCGCCGCCGCCAAGAGCGCCCCCAGAAAAGTGACAATCGGCTCGCCCGAATGATCCGACTGTTGCGCGTCGATCTCGACCACGACCTCGCCCGCCTGCCGCAAATGCGCGGCCCAGGCCTTGCGGAAGAAGGTCTTGCCATGGCCAAACCCGGCCTCGATAGAGATGACCTTGGTGTCGTCGATTGACTGGATCAGGTTGGTGAAGGTGCTGCCATAGGCCGCAAAGTCCAGCAGGTCGCCATCCCAAGGGTTCACAGCGTCAGCCAATTCATCCTCCAAAATCACTTGTCAGCCAATCTAGAGGGTTTCCCGGTGCTGCGCCAAGGCTCGCCCCCAAACTCTCCTCGAATCGCACCGCTTGGTTAACGGCCTTCGCGTCTTCCGTGCGCAGAGACGAAAGGAAGACAGAAGGAAGAGGAAAGAAGACAACCAACTTGTCTGAATTCCCCAAGATTAACCCAGCGTTCCCATGTGGTTGGAGCTCCTTGCGGCCCCCACCGCATCGTCGACCGGCGCCCCTGGGAAGGGACCTACATTCCCACCCTACCCGCGCCAGACCTGCCGGGCGACGCGGGCGAAATTGCCACCGAAAAGGGCCGCGCAGTCCCCGGCGCTCCAGCCGCGGTTCAGAAGCTCGGACTTCAGCGCGACGATGATCGACGGCGAGGCGACCTGCACGCCTTCCGCCCGGCCATAGCCCTCGGCAGGGGGCCAGAATTCGGGATGCGCAGCCAGGATCGTCGCAACATCTTCGCCGACCTGCGCGCCTTCGGTCGGGAACCAGTCCAGCCCAAGGGCGACATGGGCGGGACCCGCCACGCTGGCGACATGGTCGATGTGATCGGCAATCACCCGCGCGTCCGCCGGGCCGCCGAGGAAGAGATCAATGCCGCAAATCCCCACCACACCACCCTGGGCGGCCACGGCCCGCACCACCGCATCGCTGACATTGCGGCCATGCCCGGCCAGCGCCTTGCAGCCGGCATGGCTGATCACCACCGGGTCCTGCGACGCCTCCAGAAGGTCCATCACCGTCCGCTCACCCGCATGCGCGCCATCGACGATCATGCCCAGCCGGTTCATTTCGGCCACGACCCTGCGGCCGAAGGCGGTCAGGCCGTGGTCGTCGTCATGACACCCCCCGGCCGCATCGGTGTTGCGGTTGTAGGCCAAGAGCATCTGCCGCACGCCAAGCTGATGGAAGACCTCGACATTTCCCGCATCGCCGCCCAGCGCCACCGCGCCCTCGATGTCAAAGGCGACCGACAGTTTCCCCGCCGCCCGCGCGGCCTCGATACCGGCCAGCGACCCCGCCATCTGCGCCCAATCCGAGGCCGCGATCCGGCGCGACCAGTCCCGGGCGGTAGCCAGCGCATGGGCGCCGTCCAGCAGATCGAATCCCACGTTCAGCGAAACATGCGAGAACCCGGCGTCGCGATAGGCGCGCAGGGCCTCCCATCCGCGGCCGGGGGCCGGAAAGATTCCGGCATGTGCCTCCCAGATCAGATCGTACGCGTCCATCACATTCATCCGCCTTGCGAGAAACCGGCTTCTACGATCGCACAGGCCGCCTCGACCGCGTCTCCGATCCCCATGGCAGAGGTGTCGATCACAACCGCATCCTCCGCCGCCCGCAGCGGCGCATCCGCCCGCCCCATGTCCCGCGCATCCCGCTCGCGCACCTCGGCCAGCACCTGCGCTTCGTCGCCGCCCACCTCCAGCCAGCGCCGATGCGCGCGGACCTCGGGGCTTGCGGTGACGTAAAGCTTCACCTCGGCCTCCGGACAGATCACCGTGCCGATATCCCGCCCGTCCAGCACCGCGCCGCCCTCTCCACGTGCGAAGCGACGCTGAAACTCCACAAGTGCCGCCCGGACCTCCGGGATCACCGCCACCCGGCTCGCCGCCTGCCCCGCCTCCAGCGTCCGCAGATCGCCGCGCGTCAGATC
Source organism: Tabrizicola sp. (assembly GCA_016792685.1). Classification (GTDB taxonomy): domain Bacteria; phylum Pseudomonadota; class Alphaproteobacteria; order Rhodobacterales; family Rhodobacteraceae; genus Tabrizicola. Next base: position 63,550 of record JAEULQ010000060.1, read on the forward strand.
CTCGGGCGTCAGGCGTCGCGCCGCCTCGACCGGATCGCCCCCCATCGCGCCCACCGCCCGGTACAGAAGCCCCGTGTCCAGATGCCGGAACCCGAACCGCTCCGCCACCGCGCGGCTGATCGTCCCCTTCCCCGCTGCCGCGGGTCCATCAATGGCGACTGTAAAGATCATACCCGGCCTCCCTCCCCCGGACCTACCGCGAAGTGCCGTCTCCGGAAAGCCCCTGCACGGGTCCTGCACGACTGCCCGGCCATTCCTGCACCGAACTCCGGCGAAAATGCCGGCGATCCAACCGGAGCCCCATATGCGCATCACTCTTCTCAACCCGCCCCACACCGCCATCGGCAGCCGTATCCCGCGTGAGCACTTGCCGCCCCTCGGCCACCTGATGATCGGCGGTCCCCTGATCGACGCCGGGCATCAGGTCACCCTTCTCAACGCCGACATGGCCCCTCTGTCCGACGCCGAAATCCTTGCCGCGCTCCGCTCCCAGGAACCGGAAGCCGTTCTTATCGGCCATTCCGGCTCCACTTCCGCCCACCCCACAGCGCTTCGCCTCGCGACCCTGATCCGCAGCGTATGCCCCGCCGCCCACATCATCTACGGCGGCGTCTACCCGAGTTATCATTGGCAAGAGACCCTGGCTGAGACCCCTGCCATAGACATCATCGTCAGGGGCGAGGGTGAGGTCACCGCCCCGCGCCTGATCGCCGCCCTTTCCGCAGGCGAAGACCTGACCCGGATTCCCGGCCTCGCCTTCCGGAAAGACGGACGCCCCTTTGCGACCCCTCCAGCCCCCATGCTCCGCGACCTCGACAGCACCCGCATCGGCTGGGAACTCATCGACTTCACAAAACACTCCTACTGGGGCGGCAAACGCGCCGTGGTCCTGCAATTCTCCCGCGGCTGCCCGCATCTTTGCACCTATTGCGGCCAGCGCGGCTTCTGGACCCAGTGGCGCCACCGTGACCCCGTGCGCTTCGCGGCCGAGATCGCCCGGCTGCACCGCGACCATGGCGTCGAACTGATCAACCTCGCCGACGAAAACCCCACGTCATCCCGCCGCGCCTGGAAGGCCTTCCTGGAGGCCTTGATCGCCGAGGATGTGAAGGTCACGATCATCGGCTCCACCCGCGCTGATGACATCGTTCGGGATGCCGACATCCTGCACCTTTACAAGCGCGCGGGCTGCCTGCGCTTCCTTCTGGGGCTGGAGGGGACCGACGAAGCCACCCTGCAAACCGTCCGCAAAGGCGGCTCACGCGCCAAGGACCGACAGGCAATCCAGCTTCTGCGTCAGCACGGGATGATCGGGCTTTGCACCTTCGCCGTGGGGTTCGAGGAGGAGACCGACGCCGATTACTGGCGCCTTCTCCGCCATCTCCTCGCCTATGACCCCGATCAGGTCATGTCGATCTACGCCACCCCCCACCGCTGGACCGCGTTCTTCACCGCCTCCGCGAACCGCCGGGTCCTGACCGAGGATCTGCGGTTCTGGGACTACAAGCATCAGGTGCTTGAGACCCCGAAAGTCCCCGCCTGGCGGGTCTTTCTTTGGGTGAAACTGATCGAAGCCGCCCTGCAACTGCGCCCAAAGGCGCTGTGGCGGGTCTATGGCCAGCGCGACCCCGACCTGCGCCACGCCATGCGCTGGTACACCGCCATGGGCCGAAGGGTCTGGCTTTACGAATGGCGCGACTACCTCACCCGCCGCACCAAACCCGGCAAGACCGCCGCCCAACTCCTCGGCGCGACACAGCTGCCGGAAAACGCTCTGACCCGAGCCGCATCGTAGGGTGCGTTACAGCGCACCTCCCCCATCCGTTTCACACCCGCCGATAGACCTGCAGGATCCAGTTGAACCCGCCTTTGCCGTCCGCGTTCTACTGCGGGATCGTCTCAGCCCCCATCCCGCGACACCCGCCGCGGTGCACGGGCGATCTCCACACCGCCTGCGATTCCGGTCTGGCAATGCAAGGACTCTGGGATCAACTGCCAAGTCCCAAGACATGCTGCCGCAAGCCCTGTCTCGCGCATCCCGGCCCCACAAGGTGGGTGGTCCTGCGCACATTTCGCGCAGGTTCAACCACCCCGGTTTGCGGCCCCGCGACCCCAGCGGGCCCATCCCGCGCGCAGAAGCAGGCCGAGCAGCGCCACAAACCCGATCGTCGCTGCGCCCGATTTCAGCACCGTCAACCTGCTCGCCGCCAGAATAGCCGCATCCTCCGGTTCGCTCGCCGCGAGAAGACCGGCTACCGCGGCATTCTCCGCCCAGTCGAGGCAAGCCCCGGCGATAACCACCAGCGAAAGCACAACCGCCCAGCGGCGCGGGGCGAGACGGAAATACCCAAGGCTTAGTGACAGGGCGAGGAGACCGGGAAACACCAGGTCCAGCCGATGCTGCACGGTGCGATAGAAGACCCGCCCCGGCTCGCCCAGTGCCGCAAGGAAGGCCCGCGCCTCCTCGATCGAATAGCCCCGGGGCCGCAAGTCAAAGGGCTGAAGTCCCCCGGCCTGGCGGGAGATTTCGGGCAGGGACCACAGGACCATGGTCAGATAGACCACACCCGTGGCCAGGATCACGGCCCAGAACAGGATGTTGCGCATCGACGCCTCCCTCCCGACCATCAGGCCACAAGGTAAAGCCCGCGTAAACACCGACAGGCAAGGCATTGAAATCATTAGGCTGCGACGGACTGTCCACTGTGGACAGCCATGGTCAGCCCCGGGTGATCTCAGCCCCCAGCCCCTTCATCAGCCCCTCGAAGATCGGGAATGAGGTCTGGATCGGCGAGCCGTCATCCACCGCAATCTCGGCCTTGGAAGCCAACCCGCAGACAAGGAAGGACATCGCGATCCGGTGGTCGATGTGGGTCGCACAGGTGGCCCCGCCCGGCACCCCGCCCGGTCCCATCCCATGGACGATGAGGGTATCCTCATCCTCCTCGACCCTGACCCCGCAAGCCTCCAGCCCCCGGGCCATCGCATCGATCCGGTCGCTCTCCTTGACCCGCAGCTCCTTGACCCCC
>JAEULQ010000069.1 GCA_016792685.1 Tabrizicola sp.
CCGGCAAGGGCGCCGCGCGGGGGCGGGTGGATCATGTGATCGTGCTGGACGGCACCTTCTCGTCACTGCGCGAGGGGGAGGTGTCGAACGCGGGCCTGACCTACCAGCTTCTGGCCGAGGACGTGCTGCGTGCCGGGCGGACGCTTTACTACGAAGAAGGCATCCAGTGGCAGGGCTGGCGGCGCGGCATGGACGTGATCAACGGCGTCGGGCTGGAAGGCCAGATCCGCCGCGCCTATGGCCATCTGGCCAGCCACTACCGCGAGGGCGACCGGATCTACCTCTTCGGCTATTCCCGCGGCGCCTTCGCCGTGCGCTCGCTGGCCGGGGTGATCGACCGGGTGGGGCTTTTGAAACGGGAACACGCGACGGAACGGGCCGTGCGCCTGGCCTGGCGGCACTACGAACGAGCGACGGACAGCCTGGCCGCGCAGGCCTTTGTCCGCCGATTCTGCCATGAGGAGGCCCCGATCGAGATGGTCGGAGTATGGGATACGGTGAAGGCGCTGGGGTTGCGGCTTCCGGTCTTCTGGATGCTCACCCCTGACCGGCATGCCTTCCACAACCATCACCTCGGCAGCTCGATCCGGCATGGCTATCACGCGCTGGCGCTGAACGAGACCCGGCTCGCCTTTGCCCCGGTCCTGTGGGACTGCCCGCCTGGCTGGGAGGGCAATGTCGAACAGGTCTGGTTCCGGGGCGCCCATGGGGATGTCGGCGGCCAGATCGGCGACTTTGCGGCCGCAAGGCCTCTGGCGAACATCCCGCTGGTCTGGATGCTGGAACGGGCCGAGGCGCTGGGGCTGACCCTGCCCGAGGGCTGGCGCGCCCGGTTCCCCTGCGACCCCGCTGCTCCGATGGTCGGCACCTGGCGAAGCTGGGGCAAGGCCTTTCTGCTGCGTCGTCCGCGGACTGTCGGGCGCGACCGGTCCGAGCGCCTGCATCCAAGCGTGCCGAAGACGGCCGCGGGACGTTGGTCCCGGGAATTGCCCGCAGAATAGGGGTTCTGCCTTTGCCGATGCCGGGCTAGGTTCGGGCCATTCCGACCAATGCCGAGGCTGTCCATGAGATCCGTCACCGTTGCCGCCACGCAATTTGCCTGCAGCTGGGATTTGCCGGCCAATGCCGACCGCGCCGAAGCGCTGATCCGGCAGGCGGCCGCAAAGGGCGCGCAGGTCGTGCTGATCCAGGAGCTCTTTGCCGCCCCCTACTTCTGCATCGAACAGCACCCGCGCTACTTTGACCTGGCCCAGCCCTTTGACGGCAACCCGCTGATCGCCCGGTTTGCCGATCTGGCGCGGGAACTGGGCGTCGTGCTGCCGGTCAGCTTCTTCGAGCGTGCCGGTCAGGCCTTTTTCAATTCGGTCGCCATGGTCGACGCCGATGGCCGCGTGCTTGGCCTCTATCGCAAGAGCCATATTCCCCAGGGGCCGGGCTATGAGGAGAAGTACTACTTCTCGCCCGGGGATACGGGATTCCGGGTCTGGAATACGGCCTTTGGCCGGATCGGTGTGGGAATTTGCTGGGACCAGTGGTTTCCGGAATGCGCAAGGGCGATGGCCTTGGACGGGGCAGAGCTGCTGCTCTATCCGACGGCCATCGGGTCGGAGCCCCCAAGTCCGGGCTATGACAGCCAGCCGCATTGGGAAATGGTCATGCGTGGTCACGCGGCGGCCAACATCATGCCGGTGGTCGCCTCGAACCGGATCGGCACCGAGGTTGCGCCGGACGGCCGCGACGTGACTTTCTATGGCTCCTCTTTCATTTCCGACCACAGCGGACAGGTTGTGGCAAAGGCCGACCGGGCAACCGAAGCCGTGCTGGTCCACAGGTTCGATCTCGACGCCATAGCTGGGCTTCGCTCCAGCTGGGGTCTGTTCCGCGACCGCCGTGTCGATCTTTATGGTGCGGTCCAGACCCTGGACGGACGCGGATGATCATGCCGCCTGCAAGTCATCCGCCATCTGGTGGTTGCGGTCGCGGTGGCCGGCCTCGTCGGCTCTGACCGCAAGCACCACTTCGCGCAGCCGGGCTGTCGGCGCCAGGTGCCAGTAGTCGATCGCGATCTGCGGGGCAGGGACGTTCTCGACCTTGCCGCTGTCGATCTCGGCCAGGTACTGGGTGTAGCTGACCACGGCCTCCTCCTCGAGGTAGCCCATGATCCGGTGCGCGATGCGGGGGGTGAAAAGGTAGAGCCAGAAGTAGGCGTTATAGAAGATAGCCTGACCGATCATGATGATCGCACGCTCGAGGCGCGAAGGTTGGGCGACGTGGATGAAGGTCATCAGATGCATGCGTTCGTTGTCGGCTTCATCCAGAAGCTCGCGGATCCAGCCCTGGTCGTCGCGGATATGGCGCAGCGCCTTCAGATGCTGGAGAAGACCGCCCACCATGCCAGGCACGGCGGCGACGGTTTCCAGCACCACCGCGCGGTGGCCGTAGCGCTTGGAGAAGAAGGCATCGGCAAAGACGCGCATGAACTTGACAGTGCGAAAGGCAACCCGGTCGCCCCAGGTCACTGGCACATGGTGCAACGTCAGGTCAGCGGGATGAGTGGTGTCTTTCATGGTGATACTCCGCGGCGAAAGCACCTTTCAGACATGGGGTGCCACGGGCGGATTGCATCAGGCGGCTCCTTCGACGTGACAGCGCAGCAAAAAGGCCGCCCTGACGGGGGCGGCCTTTTCCAATCTGTGTCAATGCCTTAACGGTGACGCAGGTCGACGTAGTCGCGCTTGGTCGGCCCGATGTAAAGCTGGCGCGGGCGGCCGATCTTCTGGTTCTTCTCGCCAATCATCTCTTTCCACTGGCTGATCCAGCCCACGGTCCGGCTGATCGCGAAAATGGGCGTGAACATCGACGTCGGGAAGCCCATCGCCTCAAGGATGATGCCCGAATAGAAGTCGACGTTCGGGTAAAGCTTCTTCGAGATGAAGTACTCATCCTCCAGCGCGATCCGCTCCAGTTCCTTGGCGACCTGGAGCAGCGGGTTGTTCTCGATCCCGAGCAGACCCAGCACCTCGTCGGCGCTTTCCTTCATCACCTTCGCGCGCGGGTCGAAGTTCTTGTAGACCCGGTGGCCAAAGCCCATCAGGCGGAAGCCCGAGTTCTTGTCCTTGGCCTTGGCGATGAATTCCGGGATCCGGTCGACAGTGCCGATTTCCTTCAGCATCTCCAGGCAGGCCTGGTTCGCGCCGCCATGCGCCGGACCCCAAAGGCAGGCGATGCCGGCCGCGATGCAGGCGAAGGGGTTCGCGCCCGAGGAACCCGCCAGACGCACGGTCGAGGTCGAGGCGTTCTGCTCGTGGTCCGCATGCAGCATCATGATCCGATCCATGGCCTTTTCCAGGATCGGGCTGACGACATAGTCCTCGGCCGGGACGGCAAAGCACATGTGCAGGAAATTGCCCGCATAGCTTAGCGCGTTCTTCGGGTACACGAAGGGCTGGCCGACCGAATATTTGTAGGCCATCGCGGCGATGGTCGGCAGTTTCGCGATCATGCGGATCGCGGCGACCTCACGCTGCCAGGGGTCGTTGATGTCGGTCGAGTCGTGGTAGAAGGCGGCCATGGCGCCAACGACACCCACCATCGTGGCCATCGGATGCGCGTCACGGCGGAAGCCGCGGAAGAAATAGTGCATCTGTTCATGCACCATCGTGTGCCGGGTCACCCGCTGGGTGAAATCGGCCAGCTGCGCAGCTGTCGGCAGCTCACCGTAAAGCAGCAGATAGCAGACTTCGAGATGCGTCGATTTCTCGGCCAGCTGTTCGATCGGATAACCGCGATACAGAAGCTCGCCCAGATCACCGTCGATATAGGTGATCGCGCTCTCGCAGGCCGCGGTTGACGTGAAACCCGGATCGAAAGTGAAGACATCCGCCTCGCCGTAAAGCTTGCGAATGTCCAGCACATCGGGCCCGAGGGTGGGTTTGTGGACGGGAAGGTCGTAGGTGTTCCCGTTCAACTGCAGCTTGGCGACATTGTCCGACATGGTTCTCCCCGGTCATGGCGGTCGCTCCTTAAGCCAGGGGCGGCCAATGGCTATCCTGCACCCCGGCGGGGGCAGCTTCAAGGCCGGGGGGCGCGGGTCACAGACTTGCGTCCTTAAGCCTTGCAACAGTCTCTTCGCGACCGATGACTAGCATCATGTCGTAAACCGAAGGTGTAACAGTCCGACCCGCCAGAGCCGCCCGAAGTGGGGCTGCAAGCTTGCCGAATCCGATGCCGTTCTCGGCGGCGACCGCGTTCAGGATCGGCTCAAGCGCGTCCTTCGTCCAGCTAGCATTTTGCAACTGCGGCGTCAATGATTTCAGTATACCACGGGATACCGAATCCAGCGCCTCGGTCGCCTTCTCATCTGGGGCCACCGGCCGCGAGATCAGAAGAAACGATGCCTTTTCCATGAGTTCCGGGAAAGTCTTCGCAGACTTTTTCAGGAAGGAAAGCGCCAGTTTCATCCGGGCTTCTTGCGCAGGCGTCAGGGCCTCGCGGCCCGCCGAGGCGAGAAAGGCCTTCAATTCATGCAGCAGTGCGGCATCGTCTGCCATCGCCATGTGATGGCCACAGGTGTTTTCCAGCTTCTTGAAGTCCAGCCGAGCTGGGCCGCGACCGATTCCCGACAGATCGAACATCTTCATCGCTTCGTCCGAAGTGAAGATCTCGGCGTCGCCATGCGCCCAGCCAAGCCGCGTCAGATAGTTGCGCATTCCGGCGGCCGGGTAACCCATAGCCTGGTATTCCTCGACCCCCGTCGCACCGTGGCGCTTCGACAGTTTCTTGCCGTCCGGCCCGTGGATCAGCGGAATATGTGCCCAGACCGGCACCTCCCAGCCCATCGCGTCATAGATCATCTGCTGGCGTGCCGCGTTGACCAGATGGTCGTCGCCCCGGATGACATGGGTCACGCCCATGTCATGGTCGTCGACCACCACCGCCAGCATGTAGGTCGGCGTCCCGTCCGAGCGCAGCACGATCAGATCGTCCAGCGTTTCGTTCTTGATCACGACCTGGCCCTGCACCTTGTCGTCGATCACCGTCTCGCCAATGCGGGGCGCCTTCATCCGAATGGCATAGGGCGCGTCCGGATAGGTCGACGGGTCGGCATCGCGCCAGGGGCTCTGGAAGACGGCGTAGCTTGCGCCTTCAGCCTCGCGCGCGGCGCGGTATGCGGCGATTTCTTCCTGTGTCGAGAAACACTTGTAGGCCGTACCTCGCACCAGCATCTGATGCGCGACCTCGGCATGGCGGTCCTTGCGGGCGAACTGGCTGACCACGTCGCCATCCCAGTCGAGGCCCAGCCAGGTCAGCCCGCGCAGGATCGCCGCGGTCGCCTCAGGTGTCGACCTTTCGCGGTCGGTGTCCTCGATGCGAAGCAGGAACTTGCCGCCGCGGCCCCGGGCGTACAGCCAGTTGAAGAGCGCCGTCCGCCCGCCGCCGATATGCAGGTATCCCGTGGGCGAAGGCGCAAAGCGGGTGACGACGGGGCGAGCGGACATGTTGGCGTTAACCTTTCGGAAACCATGGCAGTCATAGGATTGCCGCGGGTTTAGGCAATCGCGGGGTGGGAAACAAGGTGGTGCGGGGACGGGCGATCCTATGGCCGCTCGAAGCGCTTGCCGCAGCGCGTGGCACCCTGTTTCCCTGGTTCGCGGTCCTGATCGGCTGCGGCATCGGCATCTGGTTCTCGCTGGCCGAGGAACCGAAGATGGGCAGCTACGCCCTTGCCACCCTCGTGCTGGCGTCTGCCGCGGCCCTGGCCTGGCGCGGGCCCGAGCTTGCCCGCCCGCTTGCGCTGGCCGCATGCGCGCTCACGGCGGGATGGATTGCCTCTGGCCTGCGGGCGCATTCGGTCGCGGCCCCGATGCTGGACTTCCGGTATTATGGCCCGGTCGAAGGCCGCATCATCGGCATCGACCGCTCGCAGTCGGATGCCTTGCGACTGACGCTCGATACCGTGGTCCTGCGCGAGGTAGCGCCAGAGCGCACACCGCGGAAAGTGCGGGTTTCGCTGCAAGGCGATCAGGCCTGGCTGAAGCCGGCTCCGGGTCAGACCGTGGTGATGACCGCCTCGCTGGCCGCGCCCGAAGGGCCGGTCGAACCCGGTGGCTTCGATTTCCGGCGCATGGCCTTCTTCGACGGTCTGGGCGCGGTCGGCTATACCCGAACGCCGGTCCTGCTGCTTGAGGACGCCCCACCCGGCGTTCTGCCCATCGACCGGCTGCGAACCTATCTGACCCAGGGCATGCTGGCGCATATGGAGGGTCAGGCCGGAGCCTTTGCCGCCGGCGCAATGACGGGCGACCGCTCGGCCATCACCGAGGAGACAGTTCAGGCGCTGCGCGATTCGTCCCTTGCGCATCTGCTTGCGATCTCGGGGATGAACATGGCCTTCCTGACCGCGTTCGTCTTTGCCCTGCTGCGCTATGGGCTCGCCCTGGTTCCCTTCATCGCGCTTCGGTTCAACACCAAGAAGCTGGCCGCGATCGTCAGCCTGGGGGTCGCCTTCTTCTACCTCCTCTTGTCCGGGGCCAATGTCGCCACCGAACGCGCCTTCATCATGATCGCGGTCTTTCTGGGTGCGGTGCTCCTTGACCGGCGGGCGCTTACGCTGCGGTCGGTGGCGATTGCGGCGATGATCCTGTTGCTGGTCCGGCCGGAAAGCCTGCTTGAGCCCGGCTTCCAGATGTCCTTTGCCGCGACAATTGCGCTGATCGTCGGATTTTCGGCCCTGGACGCAAGTATCTATCGGCAAAAGATCCCGCGCTGGGTCATGCCGGTCTTCACCCTCTTTCTGTCCTCGCTGATCGGCGGGCTATCGACAGCCCCCTATGCGGCGGCGCATTTCAATCGCTTTGCCGATTATGGACTTTTGGCCAATCTTCTCACCGTGCCGGTGATGGGGGCCGTGATCATGCCTGCCGGGGCGGTGGCAGCACTTCTGGCCCCCTTCGGTCTTGCGGCATTACCGCTCTGGGTGATGGAGCAGGGCGCCCGCTGGATCCTCTTCGTAGCGCATTGGATCGCGGGGCTTGAGGGGTCGGTGACCGCGATCCCCGCGCCGGGCCCCTGGGTGCTGCCGCTCTTCACCCTGGGATCGATCTGGCTGATCCTATGGCGGGGACGGGGGCAGATGGCGGGCGTCGTGCCTGTCGTCGCCGCCCTGTCGCTTTGGGCGCTGGCGGAACGGCCGACGCTGCTGGTGTCAGGCGATGGCAAGCTTCTGGGCCTGGCCGGACCCGAGGGGCGTGCCCTCTCTGCCGCAAAGGGCGGGGGGTTTGCGGCCGAGAACTGGTTGCAGAACGATGGCGACCTGACGGCTCAGGACGCAGCGGCCCGGCGCGAGGGGTTTTCGGGGCCGAAGGACGCAAGACGGTTCGACATTGCCGGGCTGCAGGCCGTGGCCCTTTCCGGCAAGGCAGCCACCGAGAAACTGGATGCCGCCTGCGCCGAGGCCACCCTGGTCATCCTGGCTGCCGAGGCCGAGATCCGGCCCGAGGGCTGCGGTCTGATCGACGCCAGGATCCTGGCGGCGACAGGTCCGCTGGCGCTTTGGGTCGAAGGCGATACCGTCCGGATCAAGCCGACGCGGGACGCAGGCCGACTGTGGTCCGCACCCAGGCGGACCGTAACGCTTCCGGATCTGATGGCGGCCAAGCCGCCGCCCGCCGGTCAGTAGCTGCGGATCAGACCGACAAGGCGGCCCTGCACCTTCACCAGGTGATCGGGGAAGACACGCGTTTCGTAGGCCGGGTTCGCGGCCTCGAGCGCGATCATGTTGCCACGGCGGCGATAGCGCTTCAGCGTGGCCTCGTGATCCTCGACCAGAGCGACGACGATATCGCCGTTGTCGGCGGTCGACTGTTCGCGGATCACCACGATGTCGCCATCGTTGATCCCGGCCTCGATCATGGAATCGCCTTTGACTTCAAGCGCATAGTGCTGACCCTTGCCTGAAAGCATGGAGCCCGGCACAGCAACATGGTGCGACACTTCCGAGATTGCCTCGATCGGCACACCGGCGGCGATGCGGCCCATGACCGGCAGCTCCAGCGCATGCACCGTCGAAACCGGAATTGCACCTTTCGGGGGATCGGTCCGGTCGCCGGCGATGACCCGGGGCGAGAAGCCGGGCTTTTCCATCGCTTCCGGCAACTTGATGATTTCCAGCGCGCGGGCGCGGTGGGCCAGGCGACGGATAAAGCCCCGCTCTTCCAGGGCCGTGATCAGCCGGTGGATGCCGGATTTGGACCGCAGATCCAGCGCATCCTTCATCTCGTCAAACGAGGGCGGCACGCCGTCACGATCGGTGCGGGTCTTGATGAAGTCGAGAAGTTCCAACTGCTTGCGTGTCAGCATGCGAGGGCCCCTACACTATTTGTTAACATAATGTTCTGCCCGTGTTCCCGGTTTGTGTCAAGAAATTTCGCGCCCGCCTCAGATGGGCAGATAGTCGACCGTTGTTCCGGCGCCACGCGGACCGTCCTCGACCGGGCGGATCAGAAGTGCATCCGCCTGACCCAGGATCGACAGCAGCGCCGAGTCCTGCCGCTCGAAGGGGGTGATGCCGGGAAGGCCCTCGGTCCTGGACAGGCGCGACCGCATGTAGTGGGCGCGGGGGCCGTTGGCCGGCAGATCGACCGTAAGGCGCGCCAGGAGGGGCTGCGGTGCCGGTTTCGGATCACCCAGCATCGCCCGGACCATCGGCAGCAGGAAAAGATGTCCGCAGACGATTGCTGAGACGGGGTTGCCCGGCAGGCCCAGCATCGGCGTTCCGTTCAATCGACCCGCCATCAGCGGTTTTCCCGGCCGCATTGCGATCTTCCAGAACGATTGGTCAAGCCCGGCCGTGCGGCCGACAAGATCATGGTCCCCGACCGAGGCGCCGCCGATGGTGACGATCAGGTCGGCCCCCTCGGCCAGTCCCAGAACGGTGGAAAGTTCGGCCTCATTGTCGCGTGCGATGGGCAGCAGGCGCACTGTGCCGCCTTCGGCTTCGATCATGGCCTTGAGAGCAAAACTGTTGGAGGCGATGATCTGGTCGGGACGCGGGTCCTCTCCCGGCATGACCAACTCGTCTCCAGTCGCGATCAGGGCGACAACGGGCTTGCGGGTGACCGTGACAGCGGGAATGTTCATCGCGGCCAAGAGCGCCAGATCATTCGGGCGCAGACGGCGGGGCGAGAGGCTGTCTCCCGCCCGGAAGTCCTGGCCTTGCGGGCGGACATGGGGCCCCGCATCCAACCCGTCGCGCAGCAGGATGCGATCGCCGAGCTTGACCACATCCTCCTGGATGATCACGCGCGTCGCCCCCGCAGGCAGCGGCGCGCCGGTAAAGATGCGCACGGCCTGACCCGGGCCGACCTGACCGGCAAAGGCATGGCCCGCGCCCGCCTCGCCGATCACGGCAAAGTTGTCATCCGGGCCGGGGTTGCCCTGCACCGCATAGCCATCCATGGCCGAGGCTGCAAAGGGCGGCTGATTGCGGGTGGCCACGGCCGGGGCGCTCATCCAGCGCCCTGCGGCCTGGGCCAGCGGTGCCGTCTCCGGCCCCAGCGGCGCCGCAAGGGCCAGGCAGCGGGCGAGGGCCTCTTCAACCGAAATCATCAGGTCGCCTCGTAACGGCCGGATTTTCCACCATCTTTCAGGATCAGACGGATACCGTCGATCACCATGGATTTCTCGACCGCCTTGACCATGTCATAGACCGTCAAGGCTGCGACCGAGACGGCGGTCAGCGCTTCCATCTCGACCCCGGTCTGGCCCGAGGTCTTGACGGTCGCCTCGATCCGCACCCCCGGCAGCGCCGGATCGGCGGTCAGCTCCAGCGCGACCTTGGTGATCGGCAGCGGATGGCACAGCGGGACAAGGTCCGAAGTCTTCTTCGCCGCCATGATCCCGGCCAGCCGCGCGACCGCCAGCACATCGCCCTTCTTGGCCCGGCCCTCCGTGATCAAGGCCAGTGTCTCCGCCGTCATCCGCACTGCGCCTACGGCCACTGCGACCCGGTCGGTCACTGGCTTGTCCGAAACATCGACCATATGGGCCTGGCCCCGGTCGTCGAAGTGCGTCAGTGCGGGCTTTTTGGGTTCGCTCACAATCCATCCTGCGACGTCAGGGGGCGGGCCAGGATCGCGCGGGTTGCCGCGGTCACATCCGCCTGCCGCATCAGGCTTTCGCCGATCAGGAAGCACCGCGCGCCATAAAGGGCCAGGTCCGCCAGGTCGGCAGGGGTGTAAAGACCGCTTTCGGCGACGATCATCCGATCCTCCGGCACGCGCCGCGCCAGACGGCGCGTCGTGTCCAGCGTCACTTCGAACGTGTGCAGGTTGCGGTTGTTGATCCCGATCAGCGGCGACTTCAGCCGTGCGGCGCGTTCCAGTTCAGCCTCGTCATGGACTTCGATCAGCACATCCATGCCAAGCTCGAACGCCGCGGCCTCCAGCTCGGCTGCCTGGTCGTCTTCCAGCGAGGCCATGATCAGCAGGATGCAATCGGCGTTCAACGCCCGCGACTGGGTGACCTGCCACGGATCATAAAGGAAATCCTTGCGCAGGCAGGGAAGGCTGACCGCGTCATGCGCGGCGACAAGATATTCGTCCGCCCCCTGGAACGAGGGTGCATCGGTCAGCACCGAAAGACAGGTCGCCCCGCCAGCCTCATAGGCCTTGGCCAGGGCAGGTGGGTCAAAATCGGGGCGGATCAGGCCCTTGGAAGGACTGGCCTTCTTGATCTCGGCGATCAGGCCATATCCAGTCAGCGTCGCATCCCGAAGCGCGCGCGCAAATCCGCGCGGAACGGCGGCGGCCTTTGCGGCGGCTTCCAGCTCGGCCAGCGAGGTGGCGGATTTGGCCTTGGCCACTTCCTCCAGCTTATAGGCCTTGATGCGGTCGAGGATCGTGCTCATGCGGTCACTTTCAGGCGTGGGTCAGGCGGGCGAGCGCCTCGATCTTGGCGCGGGCGGCACCGGAATCGATCGACTCCCGTGCCAGGTCCACGCCCTCGCGCAGGGTTGCCGCACGGTCAGCCACCACCAGCGCGGCGGCCGCGTTAAGCAGCACGGCGTCCCGATAGGCACCCGGCGCACCGTCCAGAAGCGCGCGGAACGCAACGGCGTTCTCGGCCGGCGTGCCGCCCAGGATCGCCTCGAACGGATGGGGCGCAAGGCCCGCATCTTCGGGATGGACAGTGAAGTCGCGGACCGCGCCGTTTTCCACTGCCGAGACACTGGTCACGCCACAGATGGTGATCTCGTCTGTACCGTCCGAGCCATGGACCAGCCAGGCCTTCTCCGACCCAAGAGCCAAAAGGGTTTCCGCCATTGGTCGGATCAGGGCATCCGAAAAGGCCCCGGTCAGCTGCCGCTTGACGCCCGCCGGGTTCGTGAGGGGCCCAAGGATGTTGAAGATCGTCCGCGTTCCCAGTTCCGCCCGGACCGGCATCACATGGCGGATCGCCGGATGGTGCATCGGCGCCATCATGAAGCCGATGCCAGCCTCGGCCAGGCAGCGCTCCACCACCTCGGGGCCCACCATGACATTCAGGCCAAGCTCCGTCAGCGCATCTGCCGCGCCGGACTTGGACGACAGGTTCCGGTTGCCATGCTTGGCGACCACGACCCCCGCTCCAGCGACGACAAAGGCCGTTGCGGTCGAGATGTTGAGCGTCCCCTTGCCGTCGCCGCCGGTGCCGACGATGTCGATCGCGCCCGCCGGGGCCTTCACGGCGTTGCATTTGGACCGCATGACCGAGGCAGCGGCAGCGTATTCGTCGACCGTCTCGCCCCGCGTCCGCAGCGCCATCAGGAAGCCGCCCATCTGGGCAGGCGTGCCCTGGCCCTCGAAGAGGGCGTTAAACGCAGCTTCAGCCTCGGCGCGGGACAGCGGGCGGTTGGCGGCGATGCCGATCAGGGGCTTCAGGACTTCGCTCATGCCGGCACCTTGGCACGGGCCTCGTCGAGGAAGTTCCGCAGCAGTTGGTGGCCGTGTTCCGAAGCGATGCTCTCGGGATGGAACTGGACGCCCTCGATCAGGTGGTGCCTGTGCCGCAGCCCCATGATCGTGCCGTCTTCCAGCCAGGCGGTGACTTCCAGCTCGGCCGGAAGGGTGGCGCGGTCGACGACCAGCGAATGGTAACGGGTGGCCTGGAACGGCGAGGGCAGGCCGCGGAAGACGCCTTTGCCTGAGTGATGCATGGTGCCCATCTTGCCGTGGACGATCTCATGACAGCGGACGACCTTGCCGCCGAAGGCTTCGCCGATGGTCTGGTGGCCAAGACAGACGCCGAGAAGGGGGATACCGGCCGTTGCGGCGGCTTTCGTGAGGGGCAGGCAGATCCCGGCGGCTGCCGGATCGCAGGGCCCTGGAGAAAGGACGATCACTTCGGGCTGCATGGCGACGACGTCCTGAACTTGCAGCGCGTCGTTGCGCTTGACCACGACATCCGCGCCCAGCTCGCCCAGGTAATGGACGAGGTTGTAGGTAAAGCTGTCGTAGTTGTCGATCAGGAGAAGCATGGCGGCGGACCCCGGGGTGGTTCGGGTCGTTATCGCCGATGCAGGGGGCGGTGTAAACCGGGGGCTCAGGGGGACCGCCCGCAGTGGATCGAATCTGCTGCCCTGAGAAATCAATGGGTTGAGAGAGCACGTTCGTGTGGTCTTAACGAATGTTTCCGTCGATGGGGCTGGTCTTACGGCTCTTCGTGCCGGATCACGTCGTCTTCGCCGAGGTAGCAGCCGGTTTCCACCGCAATCAGGGTCACGGGCAAGCGGCCGGGGTTTTCCAGCCGATGCGGCTGGCCAAGGGGGATATGGACCGCCTCGCCCTCACAAACCAGCCGTTCGCGGCCACCAAGCGTGACTTGGGCGGTGCCTTCGACCACGACCCAATGTTCAGCCCGGTGGAGATGCGACTGGAGCGACATCGTGGCGCCAGGAGGAAGCCGCAGGCTGCGGACCCGGAACCGCGCGCCCTCGGCCAGAAGGTCGCGGCCTGCTGGGGCCGCAAGGGCCGGACCTGTGCGGAAGAAGCCTTGAGCCGGGGCTTCGGCAAAGCCCGAAAATTGCGATCCGTCCATGATCTTGTCCCGATCAACCACCCGCTCAGGGTCGCCGGGAAAGGGTTACCATGGGGTTAACGAACCACAAGTTTTCCAAGGTCTTTCAGCGGCATGACTGCCTTGGTCCCGCCTTGATCGGATCGTCTCTGTGCAGGTGGCGGGCAGATTGCCCACCCGACACGCGCGCCCGGAAAAGTCAGGTCCAGTCGAGAACGACCTTGCCCGAAAGCCCCGACCGCATCGCCGCGAAACCCTCGGTGAAGGCGTCCACCTTGAAGCGGTGGGTGATGACCTTGCGGATGTCGAGGCCGTTTTCCAGCATGGCGATCATCTTGTACCAGGTCTCGAAAATCTCACGCCCGTAGACGCCCTTGATGGTGATGGCCTTGAAGACGATGCGGCTCCAGTCGACCGGCGATTTGCCCGGCGGGATGCCCAGCATGGCGATGCGGCCGCCCATGACCATATGCTCGACCATCTGGTCCAGCGCCTGCTGGCTGCCCGACATCTCCATGCCCACGTCGAAGCCCTGCGCCATCTTGAGGCTGGGGTAGACCGAGCGGAGGTCGGTCGTGGCCACGTTCACCGGAACCACATCCGCCACCTGCCCGGCCAGATCAAGCCGCGCCTGGTTGATGTCGGTGATCACCACATGCCGCGCGCCGACATGCCGGGCGACAGCGGCGGCCATGATGCCGATTGGCCCTGCGCCGGTGATCAGGACGTCCTCGCCGATCAGGTCGAAGGAAAGCGCTGTATGGACCGCATTGCCCAGCGGATCGAGGATCGCGCCGATCTCATCGTCGATCGCATCGGGCAGGGGGACGACGTTGAAGGCCGGAAGCCGGAGGTACTGGGCAAAGGCGCCGGGTTCATTGACCCCGATGCCCCGGGTCTCCGGATCCAGGTGGAACTTGCCCGACCGGCTTTGACGGCTGGTCTTGCCGATCAGATGGCCTTCACCCGAGCAGCGCTGGCCAATGCTCAGCCCCTCGACGTTGCGGCCAAGCTCCACGATCTCGCCCGCGAATTCGTGGCCGGTGACGAGCGGGACGGGCACCGTCTTCTGCGCCCAGTCGTCCCAGTTCCAGATATGGATATCGGTGCCGCAGATGCCGGTCTTGTTGATCTTGATCAGAACGTCATCGGGGCCGATCTCGGGCACGGGCCGGGTTTCCATCCAGAGGCCAGGCTCGGGCTTCGATTTTGCCAATACTTTCATTTCATTTGCGCCGCTGACCGGCGCGGGCATTTCATTGATCATTTGAGAACTCCCGTGGCTTTCCCGGCCTGAGTGAAGGCCTCTAGCGCGAAGTCGAGGTCGGCGGTGGTCAGCGCCGCGTTCATCTGGGTGCGGATGCGGGCCTGACCTTTCGGCACGACCGGGAAGAAGAAACCCGCGACATGGACACCGCGCGTGAAAAGGTCGGCGGCCATGGCCTGAGAGAGTTTCGCATCGCCCAGCATCACGGGCACGATCGGATGTTCTCCGGGCAGAAGCGTGAAGCCCGCCTCGGTCAGGCCCTTGCGCCAGTAGGAGGCATTTGCGGAGAGCCGGGCGCGGAGGTCGTCGGCTGCCTCGACGATCTCAAGCGCAGCGAGCGCGGCGCCGACCACGGCCGGGGGCAGGGCGTTCGAAAAGAGGTAAGGCCGGGCGCGCTGACGGAGGAGGTCGATCACCGGCTGCGGCCCGGCGATATAGCCGCCAAGGGCTCCGCCGAGGGCCTTGCCAAGAGTACCGGTCAGGATATCGACCTGAACGCCCGCGCGGGCCGGAGTGCCCCGGCCCTGCGGCCCGGTGAAGCCGGTGGCGTGGCAGTCGTCGACCATGACCATCGCGCCATACTGGTCGGCCAACGCCCGGATTTCCGGCAGTTTCGCGTAGTAACCATCCATCGAGAAGACGCCATCGGTCGCGATCAGGATGAAGCGGGCCCCATCTGCGCGGGCCTGTTTCAGCTGGGCCTCAAGGTCGCTCATGTCGGAATTGGCGTAGCGGTAGCGCTTGGCTTTGCAGAGCCGGATCCCATCGATGATCGAGGCATGGTTCAGCGCGTCAGAGATGACAGCGTCTTCGGGGCCGAGCAGCGGTTCGAAAAGCCCGCCGTTCGCGTCGAAGCAGGCGGCGAAGAGGATGCTGTCGTCGTGGCCAAGGAACTGGGCGAGCCGGGTTTCCAGCTGTCGGTGCAGGTCTTGCGTGCCGCAGATGAAACGGACCGAGGCCATGCCGAAGCCATGGTCATCCATCGCCGCTTTGGCAGCGGCGATCAGGCGGGAGTCGTCGGCCAGCCCAAGGTAGTTGTTGGCGCAGAGGTTCAGCATCTCGCGCCCGGCCATCTGGACATGTGCCCCCTGCGCGCTGGTGATCAGCCGTTCCCGCTTCATCAGGCCATCGGATTCGATACCTGCGAGGGTGTTGGTGATGTGGTCGAGAAAGGCGGCCCTGTCCGTCATTGCAGAATCTCCTCCGGCTTGGCGGAATTTGGCAGAAGTCGGAATCAGTGTCAACTTGGCGGAAAGGAATCCGCTAAACCGGAAATCAGCTGTCCTGCACGATCAGGATCGCCCGGGCGGGTTTGCCATCGGCGGCGATCTCATGCGCACGGTCGGCGGGGTAACGCGCGACGTCCCCGGGCGCGAGCGTGTCGCTCGCATCGCCGGAAGTGACGGTCAGGCGGCCTTCGAGAACGGTGAGGTGTTCGCGGCAGCCCGGGGAATGCGCCTCGGACGTCAGACGGGCGCCGGGGGCGAAGGCAAGCTCATAGACCTCATGCGCGCCGACGCTTTCGGGGGCCGAGAGGATCCGGATCTTCACGCCGCCCCGGTCGATCACCGGGGTGGCAGAGGCGCGGGTAACCTCGATGCCGGGGGCAGGGCGACCCTCCAGCAGGCCGGCGAAATCCAGCTGCAGCGCCTGGGTCAGGGCCCAGAGCGTGGCAACCGTGGGCGAGGATTCGCCGCGTTCAATCTGGCTGACCATCGAGCGGCTGACACCGGAAAGCTTGGCCGCGGCATCAAGGGAAAGCCCGCGTTCCTTGCGGGCGGCGCGGAGGGAAGCGGCGAGGCGGTCGTGGATGTCGGAACGGTCGGCCATGGCCCATCGTGGCGGTGAAGCGCGGGGGCGTCAATCGGGCAGCTTGGGGTTAGGGCCTGGGTCAGGTGCCGCAGAAGGTGACGTAGCGGCCAAAGCCTGTCGGGGCGGGAAGCATGTAGGGCTCGGCTTCCGTGAAGGGGGCCCGGATCGCGGCGAGGAGGGAATGAAACTGGGTCATGTCGCCCTCGGTCGCGGCCGAAAGGGCCTCTTCCACCTGGTGATTGCGTGGGATGACGGACGGGTTTGCAGCGGCGATCCGGACGGCGGCGCCTTCGCCCGCCCGTGCCTGCCAGCGTGGAAGCCAGGCCTCCATCCCGCGGAAGTCATCGAAAAGCGGGCGCAGCGCGGCAGGATCGGCCAGGCGGCGGAACGTGAGGGTCCAGTCGGCACCGACCATTGTTGAAAGCAGGTCGTCGGCGAGTGTCGCGTCCTCGGCGTCTTCGCCAAGCAGGCCTAGCTTGTGGCGCATGACCCGTGTCCATTCCGTCCGGTAGCGCGCGGCAATGCCGGTCAGGCGCTCGTTCGCAAGGTCGACGGCACGGTCCGGATCGGGGTCAAGAAGCGGAATCAGCGTCTCGGCCAGACGGGCCAGGTTCCAGCCTAGGATCAGGGGCTGGTTCTGATAGGCATAGCGGCCCTGATGGTCGATCGAGGAAAAGACCGTGCCCGGGGCATAGGCCTCCATGAAGGCGCAGGGGCCATAGTCGATCGTCTCGCCCGAGATCGCCATGTTGTCGGTGTTCATCACGCCATGGATGAAGCCCAGACCCATCCACTGGGCGACAAGCTTTGCCTGGCCCGCAATGACTGCGTCGAGGAAGGCAAGATAGGGCTGCTCCGCCCCGGCCAGATCGGGATAGTGGCGCGCGATGGCATAGTCGGCCAGCGCCTTCACATTGGCCTTATCGCCCCTGGCGGCGAAGAACTGGAAGGTGCCGACCCTCAGGTGGCTTGCCGCCACCCGGGCAAGGACGGCGCCCGGAAGCTTTGTCTCGCGCCAGACCTCTTCACCGGTTGCGACGACGGCAAGGGACCTGGTGGTGGGCACAGCCATCCCGGCCATGAATTCCGAAATCAGGTATTCCCGCAGCATCGGGCCGACGGCGGCCTTTCCATCGCCGCCTCGGGAAAAAGGCGTCCGGCCGGAACCCTTCAGCTGAATGTCGAAGCGGCGGCCGTCGGGGGACAGCACCTCGCCCAGCAGATGGGCGCGACCATCACCGAGTTGCGGCGAGAAGCCGCCAAACTGGTGCCCGGCATAGGCCTGGGCAATCGGTTCGGCCCCGGGGGGCAGGCTTGCCCCCGAGAACCAGTCGCGCGCGTCCGCGTCCGACAGCGCAAGCCCGAGATCACCGGCAAGGGAGCGGTTCAGGATCAGAAGTCGGGGCGCAGGGGCAGGGTCCGGCGGCACGCGCAGGTAGGTGCCCGGCAAGTCGCGAGCGTAGGAGTGGTCGAAGGCGATGGTCATCATGAGGTTCCGGGCGCCGTCCGGGGCGCCAGTCAGAAAGATAGGCCGTCAGCCCGCGCGCGCAAGTTTTCCTATCTGACGTTGTGGACCGAGACCAGCCGGTAGGCCGGCACCATGGCCCCCCCGACCCGAGACGGCTCGGTCATCGCGCGCTTCTGGTAGGCAAAGGTCCACATCCCGCCCCGCCGCACACCGACAACCGTGACATTTGGAAAATCACCGTTCGCGACCAAATAGTTCGCCTTGCGCAACGCGACGCCCGGCGTGCCGATCCCCATCACCCGGTTCACTTCGGCATCCATGTGCCCTTGGTCGATGGGGCGCCCTTCCTCACGCAGGCCATCGTCGTTGAAAGTGTTGAAGTTGACGTGTGCTACCCGCACCGTCCCGCCAGTGCCTGCAGCGAATGTGCAGCCATTCATCGTGTCGGTGATGAAGAAGTCGGCCTTGTCACCGATCACCATGGTCTTGGTCGAATTTGGCTGCCAGGGCAGGTAATAGCCCAGATGGCCGCCAAGCCCTGCCGGTGCGATCTCCCAGCAGGGCATCGATGCACCGCTCTTGTCCAGGCACTGCACTCCGGGCTTTGGCCGCAGCGTCAACGGGATGACCTGGGCCGTGCCATCCGGACCAAACGTCGCGGGGTTGCCGCGCGCCTGCATGTTCAAATGTCCCGAGGGCCAGAGCGCATTCAGCTTAAGAAACGTCTTCGGGTGAACCACAATCTCCGCGATCGACGGCATGGCTAAAGTTCCCTTGAGTATGAGAGCTGAAAAGTCGCAAATGACCGGTCATGCGACTGCCAAGAAGCGTCGAGCAAGAGACCCAAGCCTGTCAAAGAGAATCGCAGCGGCCCTTGTCGGCTGGCCGTCGAATATGAAGGAAAGTGGTCGGGGCGGAGGGATTCGAACTCTCGACCTACGGTACCCAAAACCGTCGCGCTACCAGACTGCGCTACGCCCCGACTGCTGCTCCCTTAACTGGAAGCGATGGGAATGAAAAGCCTTGCCGACTATTCGTCGCAGGCCCAGGCCGCTATTGCAGACGGGATCGAAGGGTGACGGAATTCGGCTCCCGGTCCGATGCCAAGCTTGTCCGCCAGACCTGCGTTGATCTCCAGCACATAGACCACGCCCTCGCCCCCATCGATGGGGGTCAGATCGCCCGGAACCGCATTGGCATGGACCCGGGTGACCGTTCCGGTCGCATCGGCAAAGACCATGTCCAGCGGGATCAGCGTGTTCTTCATCCAGAACTGCGGACGACGCGGGCCTTCGTAGACGAAGAGCATGCCGCCCGCCGGATCCAGGCTTTCGCGGAACATCAGGCCCCTGGCACGTTCCGCCCCATCATCCGCCAGTTCGACGGCAAAACTCTCGCGGCCACCCGGCCAGCGCAAATCCAGACGCTCTGGCGAACACGAGGCCTCGGCCGCAGCCGGCAGGGCTGCCAGCGCCAGACCGACCCGGACCCCGTCGCGCCAACCGTGCATCACGCCTTCTCGCGCGAGGCGGTTTCCCAAGACACGACCTGGACGGCCATCCGGCCCCGCTTGCCTTCGATGATGCGCAATGCCACGGCCTCGCCAGCGGTCAGATCGGCAAAGCCGGACACGCGAAGCACCTCGGCATGCACGAAGACGTCTTCGGACCGACCGAAGACATTGGCAAAGCCAAAGCCCTTGCCCTTGTCGAACCACTTCACCCGCGCCGGCTCAAGCGCCAGGGCGAGGATGTCCGAACTCATCATCTGCGTGGCGTCTTCGCCAAAAGGAAGAACAACGCCCTCTGGCGGATCAATGCGAGTCACTTCGACTGCCTGAACGCCGCGCTGTGTCCGCTGAACGCGGACTTCAATGCCTGCACCATCCGCCACCGAACCCTGCCCGAAGTTCCGAAGAACATTCGCATGCAGCAGAATATCGGCGTCCGTCTGGTCCGAAACGATGAATCCAAAACCCTTGGAAGGATCAAACCACTTAACTCGACCATGCACAACTTGCATGACCTCTTCTTCGTCCGTCATGTGCAGAGCCTTCTCCCCAGAACGAGCCCCCGGCCAAACAGATGCGGGAAAATCCGCGCCGGGTTCAAGGGGTTTTCATCACCTGATAGCCGGTTTTTCTGTCAAGTCTTGGATATTTACGGATTCAATCTTTCGACCTTCCACTCAGACCGGACCGAGTCCCGGCTCCACCGGAACCGGTCGTGCAGCCGGAAGGCTCCATCGGCCCAGAATTCGATCTCGACAGGGCGAATCCGGATTCCCCCCCAGAACGGGGGACGTGGCGGGTTCGTGCCCTTTGTCACGGCAACCTTGGCGGCTTCGGCCATCAGCGCCTCGCGTGACGACAGCGGGCTCGACTGGCGCGAGGCCCAGGCGCCAAGCCGCGATTTGAGCGACCGGCTGGCGTAATACTCGTCCGCCTTCGGCCCGTCCTCGCGCTCGGTCGTGCCGCGAACGCGGATCTGCCGGCGCAGGGATTTCCAGTGCAACACGAAGGCCGCCTTGCCCGAAGCCTCGATCTCCTGCCCCTTGGTCGAGCCATAGTTGGTGTAGAAGACGAAGGCGTCCTCCTCGATCTCTTTCAGCAGCACCATCCGGACATTCGGCATGCCCGAAGGATCGACTGTCGCCAAGGCGATGGCGTTCGGATCATTCGGCTCCTGCGCCTCGGCCTCGGTCATCCAGGCCCGTGCCAGCGCGAATGGGTCGCTGCCAGCGAAGATTCCGCTTCGATCCATCCGGAAACTCCTTGCCCCGGCGAAAGGTGCTGCCTTGAAGGGAGCCCCCTCTTCGCCTACACGTCGACTTTAACGAAAAGGTGGGCAAGGGGTCAGGAATGTCAACCGGACTGATGCAGGGAAGGCGCGGCCTGATCATGGGGCTTGCGAACGACAAGTCCATTGCCTGGGGCATCGCCCAGGCCGTCGCGGCGCAGGGGGCCGAACTGGCGTTCTCCTATCAGGGCGAAGCGCTGAAGAAACGGGTTGAACCGCTTGCGGAAAGCCTGGGGGTCCCGCGGCTTTTCGAATGCGACGTGTCCAGCGAGGAGAGCATGGATGCGCTTTTCGCCTGGCTCAAGGAAACCTGGGGCACGCTGGACTTTGTGGTCCATGCCATCGGGTTCTCCGACAAAAACGAACTGCGCGGCCGCTATGTCGACACCTCGCGCCAGAACTTCCTGATGTCGATGGACATCTCGGTCTATTCCTTCACGGCGATCTGCCAGCGCGCGGCGGTCCTGATGCCTGACGGGGGCAGCCTCCTCACGCTGACCTATTACGGTGCGGAAAAGGTCATGCCGCATTACAATGTGATGGGCCTTTGCAAGGCCGCGCTCGAGGCCTCGGTCAAGTATATCGCCGAGGATCTGGGCAAGGACGGGATCCGGGTCAACGCGATCTCGGCCGGTCCGATCAAGACGCTGGCGGCTTCCGGCATCGGCGACTTCCGCTACATCATGAAGTGGAACGAGTTGAACAGCCCGCTCCGCCGCAACGTGACCCAGGAAGAGGTCGGCAAGGCCGCACTTTACCTTCTGTCGGACCTCGGCTCGGGCACCACGGGCGAGAACCTGCATGTCGATGCGGGCTATCACGTCGTGGGCATGAAAGCGATCGAGGCGCCGGACATCGACCTTCTGCAAGGCCGCAAAGAGGGTGGTCAGTGAGTGTTTCGGCCTTCATGATCTTTGTGGGGCTCGTCGTCTTCGCGGCGGTCTCGCCCGGGCCGGCGGTTCTCATGTCGGCCCGCACCGGTCTGACCGAGGGGATGCGGACCGGCGTCATGCTGGCCATGGGCATCGGGGCCGGAGCGGTCTTCTGGGCTTCGGCAGCAATGTTCGGACTGAACATCCTCTTCGCCGCCGCGCCACCCCTGCTTTGGGCGCTGAAGATCGGCGGCGCGATCTATCTGCTCTGGATGGGCTGGAAGCTCTGGCAGAGCGCGACCGAGCCCTTTGTCACCACCGACACCCGCGCCGTGCCGCGGTCCGGCCTTTCGGCCTTTCGCCTTGGCCTTTTCACCCAGCTTGCCAATCCCAAGCCCGCGGTGATGTTCTCGGCCATCTTCCTCGGCACTGTGCCGCAGGGCACGCCGCTCTGGACCTACGCGGCTCTTCTCGCGGTGATCTTCACCGCCGAGACGCTTTGGAACACGCTTGTCGCCCGCATCTTCTCGCTTGAGCGCACGCGGGCCGGATACATCAGCCTCAAGACCTTGATCGACCGCTGCTTCGGCGGGCTGCTCGCGGTTCTGGGCATCAAGATCGCTGCCACTTGAAGGAGGGGCCCATGTCCGCCGACCGTCTGCCGCATGAAAAGGGATTTCACGTCAGCTGGGACCAGATCCACCGCGACGCGCGCGCGCTCGCCTGGCGGCTGGACGGCAAGGGCCCGGGCGAGGGCGGTACCTGGAAAGCGGTCGTCGGCATTACCCGTGGCGGTCTTGTCCCCGCGATGATCGTCAGCCGCGAGCTGGACATCCGGGTCGTCGACACGATCTCGGTCAAATCCTACCATTCGGGCGGCGGGCAAGCCGATCAGCGCCGCGAGGCGCAGGTCATCAAGGCTCCGAATACGGACCTGATGGGCGACGGGTCCGGTGTGCTGATCGTCGATGACCTTGTCGACAGCGGCAAGACGCTGGAGCTGATCCGCAGCCTTTATCCCAAGGCGCATTTCGCCTGCGTCTATGCCAAGCCCGAGGGCGAGAAGCAGGCCGACACCTATATCACCAGCGTCAGCCAGGACACCTGGATCTTCTTCCCCTGGGATATGGCGCTGCAATATGTCCAGCCGATGCGCGGGGCAGACTGACCGCGCTTCGTTGCCACGCATGCGCTCCTTGCGGGCGCTGGGCACCACGACGAAAAGCGCACGAGGAGTGCTTCATGACCCTGCCGCTGAACCCCGCCTTCGCCGCGACCGAACCGCCACCGGTGATGGAAGCCCGGCGCTGGATCGAGGGCGTCGTCTTCCCGGCGGATCGCCCTCTGATCAACGTCAGCCAGGCCGCCCCCATCGACAGCCCGCCCCTGGGCCTGCGCCAGGCGCTGGCCGATGCCGCGCTGAACGATCCGAACGCGCATCTTTACGGCCCGGTCCTCGGCATGCCTGCGCTGCGCGAGGAAATCGCCCGCCAGTGGTCCGCGATCTATGGCGGTGACATCCGCCGCTCCCAGGTCGCGATCACGCAAGGCTGCAACCAGGCCTTCTGCACCGTGATGGCGACGCTGGCCGGGGCAGGGGACGAGGTGATCCTGACGACGCCCTGGTACTTCAATCACAAGATGTGGCTCGACATGGCCGGGGTCACGACGGTCCCATTGGAGACCGACGACAGCCTGATCCCTTCGGCCGAAGCAGCGGCGCGGCTCATCACTGATCGGACCCGCGCGATCGTTCTGGTCAGCCCCAACAACCCCGGCGGGGTGGAATATCCGGCCGAAACACTAGCGGCTTTCCGCGACCTGGCGCGAGCCAATGGCATCGCGCTGATCGTTGATGAAACCTACCGCGACTTCGACAGCCGCACCGGCGCGCCGCACCAGCTTTTCGCCGATCCCGACTGGCCGGAAACGCTGATCCATCTCTACAGCTTTTCCAAGGCCTACCGGCTGACCGGCCACCGCGTGGGCGCCGTAGTCGCCTCCGAGGCCCGGCTGGCCGAGGTCGAGAAATTCCTCGACACCGTGGCGATCTGCCCCAGCCAGCTTGGCCAGATCGGCGCGCTTTGGGGGATGCGGAACCTTGCCCAGTGGCTGGCTGGAGAGCGGGACGAAATCCTCGCCCGCCGCAAGGCGATGGTCGAAGGGTTCAAGACCCTGGCAGGCTGGAAGCTCCTCGGCTGCGGCGCCTATTTCGCCTATGTCCAGCATCCGTTCGACATGCCCTCGGACGTGCTTTGCAAGCGGCTGGTCAGCGAAGCCTCGCTGCTGATGCTTCCCGGAACGATGTTCCAGCCCGAGGGTTCGGAGGCCGGAAAGCGCCAGATCCGGATCGCCTTTGCCAATGTCGATGCCAAGGGCATTGCCGAAGTGATCCGCAGGCTCGCAGCCTTCCGGCCCTGAGGCGGCAAGACGCGAAACAGCCTGAAACGCTGGCCGGGTCGGCGCGATCTTGGTCTTGCCCGTCCCCGACCTTCCCACTATTCACCATGGCCACAACAACCCAGAGGCAGACCGATGGCGACGACCGCGAACGAGGAAGCGAAACGCCCCAAGCGCAAGACGCAGGAAGTCGCGGTCTGGCTTCTCATGGGGATGCTGATCCTGGGCCTTGGCGGTTTTGGCGTGACCAGCTTTTCCGGCGGCGTGACCAGCATCGGCCGGGTCGGTGACACGGACATCAGCACCGAGGAATACGCCCGCGCGCTGCAGACCCAGGTGAATGCCTTCTCGCAGCAGTTCGGGCAGCAGATTTCGACGCAGGAAGCGCTGGCCTTCGGGGTCGACAAGCAGGTGATCCAGGACGTCGTGACCCGCGCGGCCCTGGACAACGAGGCCCATCGCGTCGGCATTTCAGTGGGCGACGAAGTTGTGGCCAGCCAGATCATGACCATGGACACCTTCAAGGGTGTTTCGGGCGAGTTCGACCGCGAGGCCTATCGCTTCGCCCTGGACCGGAACAACCTGACCGAGACGGAATTCGAAGGAAACCTGCGGCGGGACATCTCGCGTGAGCTTTTGCAGGGCGCCATCAGCGGCGGCATTACTGCGCCGAAACCTCTGACCGACACGCTTTACGCCTGGGTGGCAGAACGTCGTGGCTTTTCGCTTCTGCGTCTGGCCGAGGCGGATCTGACCGCGCCGCTGGCTATGGCCACTGATGCCGAGTTGAAAGCCCATTACGAGGCGAACATCGACCGCTTCACCAAGCCCGAGGCCAAGCGCATCACTTATGCCGCGCTTCTGCCCGAAGCGATCGCCAAGGATCAGCCGGTCGACGATGCCACGCTCCAGGACATGTATCAGGACCGGATCGCGGAATTCGTCATCCCCGAGCGGCGGATCGTCGAGCGTCTGGTCTATCCCGATCAGGCGGCTGCGGACGCGGCCAAGGCAAAGCTCGATGCCGGATCGGGCTTTGAAGAGCTGGTCGCCGAGCGCGGCCTGACCCTTGATGCCATCGACCTTGGCGATGTCACCCGCGAAGACCTGGGCGAGGCGGGCGAGCCCGTCTTCGCTGCCAGCGAAGGTTCTGTCGTCGGTCCGCTGCCGACCGATCTCGGCCCGGCGCTCTTCCGCGTGGTGACGACGCTTGCCGCCGAGGAGACGAGCTTTGAAGAAGCCCGCGAGACCCTGGCTATCGAAATCCAGACCGACGCCGCCCGGCGTCTGATCGCCGACAAGGTCGAAGAGATCGACGATCTTCTGGCCGGCGGCGCGACGCTTGAGGATCTGGTCAAGGATGTGGGCCTTGAACTGGCGACGCTAGACTTCGTTCCGGGCCAGCAAGGCGAGGCCGCGATCGAGGGCTACCCAGCTTTCCGCGCTGCAGCCGAAGCAGTCCAGCCCGAAGATTTTTCGGAAGCGATCCTTCTGGAAGACGGCGGTGTCGTGGCGCTCCGGCTGGACGAGATCGTCCCCGCGGCCCCGATCCCCTTCGACGAGGCGAAGGCCTCTGTTGCCGAAGACTGGCGCCGCGACGCGCTGGCCAAGGCGCTCTCGGCCCGCGCGGTCGAGATCAAGTCGGCAATCGAAGGTGGGGCAGCCATCGGTGGGTTCGGCATCGTCGATGTCACGCCCGAGATTTCGCGTGACGGTTTTGTCCCGGATGTGCCCGAAACCCTGCTGCCGGCCGTCTTCAAGATGGCCGAAGGCGACGTCCAGGTGATTGAAGCCGACGGTTTCGTGGGCGTGATCCGGCTAGACCGCATCCAGCCCGCCGCGACCGAGGGCGAGGACGCCACCGCCCTGCAGGAAGCCCTTTCGGCTCAGGTCCAGCAGGCAATCGCGGCGGATGCCTTCAACGCCTTCACCCAGGCCCTGACCGCCGAGGCCGGGATCACGCTGGACCAGGCCGCGATCAATGCCGTTCACACGAGCATGCCCTGATGCAGCTGCAGCCAGGTTTTGCCGAATTCGAAGCGGGCTGGAACGTCGGAAAGAACCAGATCGTCTGGGCCCGGCTTGCGGCTGACCTCGACACGCCTGTCAGCCTGATGCTGAAGCTCGGCGATGCCCGGGCCGATACGTTCATGCTGGAATCGGTGACCGGGGGCGAGGTCCGGGGCCGCTATTCCATCGTCGGGATGAAGCCCGACCTCGTCTGGCAGTGCCACGGCGAGAAAAGCCGCATCAACCGCGAGGCCCGCTTCGACCGGCAGTCATTCACCGACCTGTCCGGCCACCCGCTGCAGACCCTGCGCGACCTCCTGGCCGAATGCCGGATCGAGATGCCCGAAGGCTTGCCCGCCGTTTCCGCCGGGCTTTTCGGCTATCTCGGCTATGACATGATCCGGCTGGTCGAGAACCTGCCGCAGGTGAACCCCGATCCCCTCGCCCTGCCGGATGCCGAATTGATCCGTCCTTCGGTCATCGCTGTCCTCGATGGGGTCAAGGGCGAAGTGACGGTCGTGGCCCCCGCCTGGGTCGCCTCGGGCCTTTCCGCCCGTGCGGCCTATGCGCAAGCTGCCGAGCGGGTGATGGACGCGCTCCGCGATCTCGACCGGGCACCTTCCGCGGCGCGCGATCTGGGCGAGGTCGCCCCGGTCGGTCCGGCACAATCGAACTTCACCCATGACGGCTACAAGGCCGCGGTCGAGAAGGCCAAGGAATACATCCGCGCGGGCGACATCTTCCAGGTCGTGCCCTCGCAGCGCTGGTCGCAGCGCTTCACCTTGCCGCCCTTCGCGCTTTACCGCAGCCTCCGGCGGACGAACCCCTCGCCTTTCATGTTCTTCTTCAACTTCGGCGGCTTCCAGGTCATCGGCGCCAGCCCCGAAATCCTCGTCCGCCTTCGCGACGGCGAGGTCACCATCCGCCCGATTGCCGGGACCCGGAAACGTGGCTCCACGCCCGAGGAAGACCGCGCGCTCGAGGCCGACCTTCTGGCCGATCCGAAGGAACGGGCCGAACATCTCATGCTCCTCGACCTTGGCCGCAACGACGCGGGCCGGGTGTCGAAAGTCGGCACCGTCCGTCCGACCGAGACCTTCATCATCGAGCGCTACAGCCATGTCATGCATATCGTCTCGAACGTGGTAGGCGAACTGGCCGAGGGCGAAGACGCGCTGTCGGCACTGCTGGCGGGGCTTCCGGCCGGAACGGTTTCGGGCGCGCCGAAGGTCCGGGCGATGGAGATCATCGACGAACTCGAACCCGAAAAGCGCGGCATCTACGGCGGGGGCGTCGGCTATTTCGCCGCCAATGGCGAGATGGACTTCTGCATCGCGCTGCGTACGGCGGTCCTGAAGGACGAAACGCTTTATATTCAGGCCGGTGGCGGCGTGGTCTATGACAGCGACCCGGAAGCCGAGTACCAGGAAACCGTCAACAAATCCAACGCCCTGCGTCGGGCCGCCGAAGATGCGGGCCGCTTCGCCGGTCGCAGCAACGGCTGAACCGGGCGCCGATTTCTTCAAAGAAATCGGATCGGAGCCTTCAAAGGCTCCGGTGCGGAATTTTCGAAAATTCCGCCTCCCAGGACTGCCGCGTGCGCCCTTGCTCAGTCGACCTTCAGCACAGCCGTCAGCGGAGCCAGCGCCACTGTCGCGGCCTTGCCCTCGACGGTCCATTCCAAGAGCGCCGCCGCCATCTCGGCATTGGCTTCGCCCACGACGCTGACGCGGCCTTCCTGCCCGGCCTTGAACACCGCCCGGTCAAGCAGCCGCCGCACGGCAACCCGGTCAGCCCCGGCCGAGCCGAGGTCACGGAAGACCACGGCCGCTTCCAGGTCGTCACGCCGGGCCACCTGATCGGCGGCGTTGAGTCCTTCGTCCCAGGTCAGAAGGCCACGGCCCTGCGCCTTGACGATCGGCACCACCGCACTTGCCAGCGCCCGGTTGTTCTGGAACTTCTGTTCCGCCAGGTCCATCACCGCCACGGCTTCGGGCAGGCCCTGTTCCATCGACTGGAACGCCACCTCGACATCTGACGGCTGCGCGCCCTCGGCAATGCCGGTGACCAGCATCACCACTTCCTGTCCGGCGCTCCGATAGATCGCCGCCCGTTCCGGTGTCGCCGGATCCATCGGATCAAGCGCAAAGCTGACCGGGAAGGGCAGGGCGGCAAGTCCGGCCCGATCCAGATCGGCGGCTCCGGTGTCGATCAGCACGATGGCCATGGCCGGTTTGGCCTCGGGGTTTTCGAACTTGGCGGCAAAGCGGGCGATGGGCCGTGAATCTTCGACCGCCCCTTCGACGGCGGGCGCCGCTTCGGGGTCTTCCGCCCGGTCAATGATGATGCCCTCACCCTTTTCGATCAGCCGCGGGGCCGGTTTGAAGGTCGAACCAGCGCCGTCCTCGGTCTCTGTCGCGACTTCAGGGGCCGCTTCCTCGGCACTGGGAAGGGCTTCGGGTTTCGTGCCCGGCATGTCGGGGGCGTCCGTCCCCGGCAGTGCATCCGCATCGTCCGGAGCCTCGTCCAGGGTCTCTGCTGGCATTGGCGTTTCGGCAGGTTCAGCCTCGGCCGCAGGGGCTTCGTCTGCAGGGGCTTCGGCGACCGGGGGTTCCGCCGCAGGGGCCTCCGCAGCGGGCGTCTCTGCGGGCTGGGCGGCTTCGGCCGGTTCTTCCGCAGGCTGTTCGGTTGCCACAGGTTCTTCTGCTGCCGTGGCCGTTTCAGCCGGGGCTGGTTCGGGGGCCGTCACCGCAGCGGCATCGGGGCTTGCGGCCTCGGGTGCAGGCTCCGCTGCCGGCTCAGGCTCTGCCGCCGGTGCTTCGGCCGGTGCGGTTTCGCTGGCCGCCTCCTTGGTCGCGGGTTCCGCCTCGACAGTTGCGACGGGCTCGGTCGGCGCGGCTTCGGCTTCCGACGCCTCGGCGGGCGCTTCGGAAAGAGCGGGTTCCTCGGCCGCGGCCGCTTCTGTCGTCTCCGATGCCGCAGGTTTGGCCTGATCCTGATCGTCAGCAATCTGTTTGGCCGGAGGCGACGGCAAAGTCGCCGGCGTGTCAGCCTTCGCGACCGGCGGGCGCGCTGGTTCTGGTTGAGGCTCGGGTACTTCGACTTCGGCCAGTTCCGGGGCGGCCGCCTCGGCCGCTGCTTCGCCCTCACCCTCCGGCAAGGCCGGGCCGGTTTCGGCCTCGGCGACGTCCGGTTGCGGTTCCGGTTCAGCCGTTGGTTCGGGTTCGGGCTGAGCTTCAGGTTCCGGGTTTGGCGAAGGCTCGGCCTCGGCCGCAGGCGCCGGTTCCGAACTGGCCGCCGCGCCTGTCTCCGGTTCCGTTCCGGTTACCGGTTCGGCCGCGGTCTCGTTGCTGGCTTCGGTGGCGTCCGCGGGGGCTTCGTCGACGGTAGGTTCAGCCGCTTCTGGATCGACCGTTGTCTCTTCGGCCGTTTCTTCAGGCGCATTGCTTGCATCGGCGGGTTCCGAGGCGGCGCCCGCATCTGCCTCTACAGCTTCCGGGGTCGCAATCTTTTCGTCCGCAGCAGCCACCGGGCGGTTTTCGTTTGCCGGAAGGTTCGGCAAGAAGACCGAACCGACGACCAGCCCCCCGGCCACAAGAACGCCGCCGGACACCATGCCGAGAATGAACCTGCCGATCAAGACTGCCTCCAGCTCTGCACCGTTGCGGTCCGTTCAGGGTATGAGATCGGCGTCACGCCAAGCTGCATCCCCCGGATCTTCCCCGGCGCCATTCTTCTGACCGGCCCAGTATAGCCTGCGATGTGGCTGGCTTCACCCCTTTTCCGCGCCGCGGTCAACAACTTGCCGCAGCCGTGGCAAGCCAGCCATCGGCCTCGGTCGATCAGGCAGGAAGGTGGAGGCGGGTACCGGAATCGAACCGGTCTTCACGGATTTGCAATCCGCTGCGTAACCTCTCCGCCAACCCGCCGCGAGGAGTGCGCTTGGGATAGCTGATGCCGCAGGGGGCTGCAAGGGCCTCATCTTCATTGCGTGCCGCTGGTCCCGTCGCGTCTTGACTTGGTTTCCCTGCCCGCCGATTGTCCGCCGCAACCGAGGCGCAGGAACGGGCAGCGTGCAGAAGATCCTCATCACCGGGAGCGCCGGCTTCATCGGGTTCCATCTGGCACGGCGCCTCCTTTCGGCCGGTTATCTCGTCCATGGCTATGACGGGATGACCAGCTACTACGACGTGACGCTCAAGCAGAAACGCCACGCGATGCTGCTGCAGATGCCGGGCTTTTCCGCGACCGAAGCCATGCTGGAAGATGTCGCCACACTTGACCGCATTGCCGAAGAATTCGCCCCGGATGTCATCGTCCATCTCGCCGCCCAGGCCGGGGTGCGCTACAGCCTGACCCATCCCCGATCCTATATCGAGGCGAATTTTACCGGCAGTTTCAATGTGCTGGAGGTCGCAAGGCGGCTGAAGGTCAAGCATCTCCTGATGGCATCGACCTCATCGGTCTATGGCGCGGGTCCGGCCATGCCCTTCCGCGAGGTCGACCGGACCGACCAGCCGCTGACCGTCTATGCCGCCACCAAGAAGGCCACCGAAGCGCTTGCGCATTCCTATGCCCATCTCTGGGGCCTGCCGATCACGCTCTTCCGCTTCTTCACGGTCTACGGCAGCTGGGGGCGACCCGATCTCGCCTATTTCAAGTTCGTCGACGCGATCCTGCACGGCCGCCCGATTGACGTGTACAACCATGGCGAACTTTGGCGTGACTTCACCGATGTCGAGGATCTGGTCCAGGCCGTCTCGCGACTGATCCCGGTCATCCCGCCGCTGCCCGGCGCGCCCGGCACCCCGGTCGAAGGCGACAGCCTGAGCCCGGTCGCCCCCTACCGGATCGTCAATGTCGGGAATTCCGAAAAAGTTCACCTGATGGACTTCATCGCCGCCATCGAGGATGTGGTCGGCCGCAAGGCCATCTGCAACTTCCTGCCGATGCAGCCCGGCGACGTGCCTGCGACCTGGGCCGACTGCACGCTTCTTGAGAGATTGACCGGGTTTCGACCCCAGACCGACCTGCGCCGCGGTCTGAAAGGATTTGTCGACTGGTACCGCGACTACTATCAGGTGTAACATGCTGGCTATAGCGGCGGTCGGCCTCTGGTCCTAATCAGGGGCCGCTTGATCCGCGATTATGCAGCCGTATCGAATTGAAAGGACTGGCCATGGAAGGCTTCAGCGGAATGAATGACATCGGCGCCGTGGTCGAGGCAGACCGCGCCCATGTCTGGCACCACCTGTCGCAGCACAAGCAGTACGAAACTGTTGATCCCCGCGTCATCGTGGAAGGCAAGGGGATGCGGGTCTGGGACGCCAAGGGCAAGGAACACATCGACGCCGTCTCCGGCGGGGTCTGGACCGTCAACGTGGGCTATGGCCGTGAATCCATCGCCAATGCCGTGCGCGACCAGCTGATCAAGATGAACTACTTCGCCGGGGCCGCGGGCTCGATCCCCGGCTCGCTATTCGCCAAGAAGCTGATCGAGAAGATGCCGGGCATGTCCCGCGTCTACTACTCGAACTCGGGGTCCGAGGCGAACGAGAAGGTCTACAAGATGGTGCGCCAGATCGCGCATCGCCACCACGGCGGGAAGAAGTGGAAGATCCTCTACCGCGACCGCGACTATCACGGCACCACGATTGCCGCCCTCGCCAGCGCCGGCCAGGACCAGCGCGCCATGCAGTACGGGCCCTTCCCGGATGGCTTCGTCCGCGTCCCGCATTGCCTGGAATACCGCAAGCAGTGGGACGTCGAGAACTACGGCGAGCGCGCCGCTGACGCGATCGAGGAAGTCATCCTCCGCGAAGGTCCCGATACCGTGGGCTGCCTGATCTTGGAACCGATCACCGCAGGCGGTGGCGTCATCGTGCCGCCCCAGGGCTATTGGGAGCGGGTGCAGGAGATCTGCAATAAGTACAACATCCTTCTCGCCATCGACGAGGTCGTTTGCGGCGTCGGCCGTACCGGGGTCTGGTTCGGCTACCAGCATTACGGCATCAAGCCCGACTTCGTGACCATGGCCAAGGGCGTGGCCTCCGGCTATGCCGCGATCAGCTGCACGGTGACGACCGAGAAAGTCTTTGAAATGTTCAAGGACGACCCGAATGACCCGATGAGCTATTTCCGCGACATCTCCACCTTCGGCGGCTGCACCAGCGGCCCGGCGGCGGCCCTGGAGAACATGCGGATCATCGAGGATGAGGGGCTTCTGGCCAACACGCTGGCCATGGGCGAGCGCTGCCTTGGCAACCTCCAGGCGCTGATGGAGAAGCACAAGGTCATCGGCGACGTCCGCGGCAAGGGCCTGTTCCTTGGCGCCGAACTGGTGGCCGACCGCGCAACCCGCGAGCCGATGGACGAGAAAAAGGTCGCTGCCGTGGTCGCTGACTGCAATGCCCAAGGCGTGATCATCGGCATGACCAACCGGTCCATCCCGGGGCTGAACAACACGCTCTGCCTCAGCCCCGCGCTGATCGCGACGCCGGACGATATCGACCAGATCACCGGGGCGATTGATGGGGCGCTGGGCCGGGTGTTTGGCTGACCGCTCCTCCCTTTGGGATCAAAAGGGTGTCCCTATCGGACACCCTTTTGGTTCTTAGGATTTCAAAGGGCTTGGCGTGGGCGACAAGGGTTTGGCATGGCCCTGACGGGAGACGCAGAAAAGGGGTAGCGAAGCGCCACAATCGCGGCCACTGTCCATAGGGTGCGGGTTCGACGGCGATTCAGTTCGAGAGTTTCGGTGTGCGATGCAGTTCAGGATCGGAAACTACGCGTTACAATTCGCCATGCTCTTCGGATCGGCTTTCCTGATCCTTTTGCCGCTACAGTCAAGCATGCGGATTCTGCAGTGGATGGCGACGGACGGTTGCGGCCAAATGCTCAACAAAGAGACACACCAGGCTTTCTTCTGGCTGACAATGCTCCTTAGTTTGGCATTGTTGATCGCTGTCGGACTTGAATTTGTCTTTCCCAGGGCGCGAAGGTCAGCTTGGGGCATCGTGGCTCCGCCCGTGGCTGCCTATT
The DNA here is from genome assembly GCA_016792685.1 of Tabrizicola sp. Classification (GTDB taxonomy): domain Bacteria; phylum Pseudomonadota; class Alphaproteobacteria; order Rhodobacterales; family Rhodobacteraceae; genus Tabrizicola. The sequence continues at coordinate 32,722 of JAEULQ010000069.1, forward strand.
TGCTTGGCGTCTGGGCCGTTTCGCGGCTGAACGTCGATTTCTTAACCTCATGCGACAGTTTCTTCGCTCTGGATATCGCAGTCGGCTTAAACCTCATCGGCGCCCTGATTGCACTGTGGATTTCCTGGCGGCGGTTCCGCCAAGGCCGAAGTGTTAGCTGAAGGATGGTTTCGGGGGACGTAGGGCAGTCCTGTTCAGCGAAAGCCCGTTGCCCGGAATCAAGGCGCTTGCGCTGCCCTCGTGTCTTGCGGGGCGTGGTGCGCTGTAGCGCACCCTACGGGGCTGAACCGATTCGCCCGGGATGGTTAACGGCTTTCCGTCTCTACGCGCGTAGAGACGGAAGGAAGATGGAAGGAAGACCGAAAGAAGACGTCAAATCCGGCCTGAAGCCGGACCGTTAAGTCAGCGTTCTCAAGGGCTTGCGTGACATATGGGATTCCGCTGCGGCCCCCCGTGCCCGCCACCTCGTAACCTTTCCGCAACCGACCCGCGCCGGACCGGACCTGATACGTACCGGTAGCCCGGGCGGCCCTCCCGATCCCGGCCATTCCAGGGCCTGCCAGCCTCGGTGCTTCACCGACCGTGTATGGGTGATGACCGGGGGCAGGGGGTTAACGACAGCTTAACGCAAAATCTCAACCCGTTGAAATCGCTAAGTCTGCACGATCTGTCCCGTGTGGACAGCGGCCATGGTTTGACCCGGGCCGCACCCCCCGCTACCATCCCCCCATGAAACCCGACCCCACCCTCCGCGCGGCCCAGGCTCTCCGGGACACCGGCGTCCGCGTCACCCGCCAGCGTGAGGCCCTGCTCAAGGTCCTGACCGAGGCCGACGACCACCCCGACGCCGCCGAGCTGCACCGCCGCGCCCGCAGGCTGGACGACAGCCTGTCGCTGGCCACCGTTTACCGGACCCTCTCGGTCCTCGAACGCGAAGGCGTCGTCCTCCGCCTCGCCCTCGAAAACGGCGGCGCCCGCTATGAGGTCGCCGACGCCCCCCATCATGACCACATCGTCGATCTCGACACCGGCCTGATCACCGAGTTCAGGTCAGAAAAGATCGAGCAACTGCAACGGGAAATTGCCGCCGAGATGGGTTTCGAGATCGTCCATCACCGGATGGAGCTTTATTGCCGAAAGCGGCGCTAGACCGTCCGTACCAGCCGCAGCGCGTCGTAGATCGCCGCGTGGGTGTTGCGCGCCTCTACCGCATCCCCGATCCGGAACAGCTGGAAACCCTCGACCACAGGCTGCGGCGTCCCGGCGATCAGCGCGTCATAGTCCACCGCCCCCTTGTTCCCGGAATGCGGTTTCAGATCGAAGTAGATCTCTGCCAGAGGCTGTGTGCCATGATTGACCACCACCTGGTCATAGAGCGCCGTCTTGTCGAGCTTCATGTAGTCCGAGCCGATCACCGCCTTCAGCTGGTTCCCCGCCTTCTCCACCGCGTCGAGCTTGTAGGTCACCGTAAAGGTCACTGCCTTGTCCTGCAGGGCCCGCATGTAGGGCACGAGGTTCATCCCCATCACTTCCGGGGCGAAGCTGCGGTCGCGGGTCATCACCTCGACCCTTGCCCCCGACTCCGCAATCAATTGCGCGGCCTGCAGCGCCGCATGGTCACCCGCATCATCGTAGATGAGCACGTTCGCCCCCGGTTTCACGTCGCCTGACAGGATATCCCAGGTCGAGACGACAAGGTCGTTCCCTGCTGCCAGGATGTCCGTCTTTGGCAGCCCGCCCGTTGCGATCACCACGACATCGGGCTTTTCGGCCAGCACATCCGCCGCCTCGGCCAAGGTGTTGAAGCGGAACTCCACGCCCTTGGCGGTGCATTGTGCCAGCCGCCAGTCGACGATCCCGATCATCTCGGCCCGCCGTTTCGATTGCGCAGTCAGGCGGATCTGGCCGCCAGCCTGGCCTGCGGCTTCGAAGACCACGACCGAATGTCCGCGTTCGGCTGCCACCCGGGCAGCCTCCAGCCCCGCCGGGCCCGCGCCGACGACGACGACTTTCTTCTTGGCGGCGGCCATTTCAATGTCATGCGGCTGCGTCTCTTCGCGCCCGGTCGAGGGGTTGTGGATGCAAAGCGCCATGCCCCCCTGGTAGATCCGGTCCAGACAGTAGGTCGCGCCGACACAAGGCCGGATGTCATGCTCACGGCCCTCGACGATCTTGCGCACGATATGCGGGTCGGCGATGTGGGCGCGGGTCATCCCCACCATATCCACCTGTCCCGTCGCCACTGCATGTCTGGCGGTCGCGACGTCGGGGATGCGTGCGGCATGCAATGTCGGCATCCCGACTTCGGCCTTGATCCGGCCCGCGAAATCCAGATGCGGGGCCGAGCGCATGCCCTGGACCGGGATCAGGTCGGTCATGGCCGGATCGGTATGGATGCGGCTGCGGTTGATGTTCAGATAATCGACCAACCCGCTGTCACGGAACATCTTTCCGATTGCCACGCCCTCTTCGATGTCGATCCCGCCGGGCTCCATCTCGTCGACGCCATAGCGCATGCCGATGATGATCTGGTTGCCGATCCGTTTGCGGATGGCGGCCAGGATCTCCATCGTCAGGCGGGCGCGGTTTTCCAGGCTGCCGCCGTAAGGGGCGTCCAGGGAGTTCGTCAGCGGCGACATGAACTGGTCGAGCAGGTGGCCGTGGCACATGATCTCGATCCCGTCGAGACCAGCCTCCTTCATCCGCTCTGCGGCCTCCACATAGTCACGAATGATGCGGGCGATGTCCCAGTCCTCGACCGGCTTCGGAAAGGCCCGGTGCGCGGGCTCGCGATCGGTGGTGGAGGAGACGACCGGCAGCCAGTCGGCCTTGTCCCAGCGCGTGCGTCGGCCAAGATGGCTGAGCTGGATCATGACCGCCGCTCCGGCCTCGTGGCAGTCGTCGGTCAGCCGCTTCATCCACGGCACGATCTCGTCCTTCCAGACGAGGAGGTTCGAGAAGACCGGCGGGCTGTCACGGCTGACGCTGGCCGAACCAGCGGTCATCACCATGGCGACCCCGGCCTTGGCGCGTTCCAGATGGTAGAGCCGATAGCGGTCCTTCGGCATGCCGTCGTCGCCATAGGCGGGTTCATGGCTGGTGGTCATGATCCGGTTGCGAAGCGTCAGGTGCTTGAGCTGGTAGGGTTGCAGCAGGGGATCGTTCGACATGGGCGGGCCTTCGGGTTTTGACCATTTCAGACTAGAATCGCGCTCTGGTTCGTGCAACGAAAAACTCGACACTCATGTCGAGTTTCTGCCGCCCTGCTGTGACGACTTGTGCAGGGGCATGGCGGGCGACTAGGCTCGGGTCATGACGATGACCCAGACAGAACGCGGCTGGCGCGGAACACCGGATGTTTGGCTTGATGCCGCCTATGAGCTTCTGGTCGAAGCCGGGGTCGAGGCAGTCAAGGTGATGCCGCTGGCCGAAAGGCTTGGCCTCTCGCGCACATCGTTCTACTGGCACTTTGCGGACCGCGAGGCGCTGCTGGCGGGTTTGGTCGAAAGATGGCGGGCCAAGAACACCGGCAGTCTGGTTGCGTGCTGCGAGGCCCCCGCCGCAACCATCGCCGAAGCCATGCTCAATCTGATCGACTGCTGGGTGGACCCGGGCCTTTTCGACAGCCGGTTGGAGTTCGCGATGCGGACCTGGTCCTTGACCGACCCTGCTGTCGAGGCAGCAATGGCCGATGCTGATTCCAGGCGGATTGCGGCCATCACTGCGCTGTTCCGGCGGTTTGGCTATCCGGAAACCGAGGCGGACACCCGGGCGCGGACGCTATACCTGACCCAGGTGGGCTATATAGCCTTGCGGTCAAGCGAGAGTTTCGATGTCCGCATGGGGCGGATCCCGGCCTATGTCCTGACCTTTTCCGGGGTTGCCCCAAGCCCCGCGGAAATCGCCGCCTTTCGCGACCGCCACGCGGTCAGGACAGACGCAGAAGCAGGGACATGAGAAGCCGCGCCTCGTCCTTGGTCAGCGGCGCAACGGTTTCGGCCGAGACCTGAAGCGCTGTCTTCAGCCTTGCGGCGAAAAGCTGGTTTCCAGCTTCCGTCAGGGTGACGGTCAGGCGCCGCCGGTCGGAAAGGTCCGCCGTCGTGGCGACATAGCCAAGCTTGGCAAGCCGGTCGACGACCCCCTTGATCGTCGCTGCATCCATGGCTGTCGCCCGGCCGAGGTGGTTCTGCGACAGGGGGCCGGTTTCGGCCAGACGCGCCATGACGGCAAACTGGGTTGTCGTGACCTCGGGGATTGCGGCGGCAAAGATCGCCAGATGCCGCTGCGTCACCCGACGCAGGACATAGCCAATCTGGTCATCGAGACGATAGTCGGACGTGTCAGTCATGACTCCGCGATACGCGTTGCGTCGGCCGCATGCAAGATTGTTGACAGAGTCGATTGACGTGCTCAATATCGTTTCTATGCAAATGAAATCGGGGTCTGCCGTGCTGGACTACTCCCGACCGAAATCCCTGGACGAGGCGCTGCGGACGCTCGCGGGCGGTGATTGGCGGGTGCTGGCCGGGGGGACCGATCTTTACCCGGTGGCGGGGCCCCGGCTTGCGGGGCCGGTGCTGGATGTCACGGCGATTCCCGGATTTTCGGGACTGTCCGGCGATCAGGACTTGCGGATCGGGGCCGCGACGACCTGGACCGATATTGCCAATGCGAATTTGCCGGAGGCGGCGCGGGCCCTGCAACAGGCGGCGCGGCAGATCGGCGGGCGGCAGGTGCAGAACGCCGGGACGATTGGCGGCAATCTTTGCAATGCCTCACCTGCCGCAGACGGCGTACCGCCGCTTCTGGCCCTTGGGGCCGAGGTCGAGTTGGTCTCGGCCGCAGGCACGCGGCGGCTTGGATTGCAGGACTTTCTGCTTGGCCCGCGCCGGACCGCCCTGCGCACAGGCGAAATCCTGGCCGCCATCGTGGTTCCGGGGTCCGGGCTGCGCGGGCGATCGGCTTTCGTGAAACTTGGGGCGCGGTCGCATCTGGTGATCTCGATCGCGATGGTTGCGGCCCGGCTGGCGGTCGATGGGGATCGGGTAACGGAAGCCGCCATCGCGGTTGGCGCGGCTTCGCCCGTCGCTGTGCGATTGCCACAGGTCGAAGCCGCCCTGGTGGGAGCCAGGGTTGCCGAGGCTGCACTGCGGGTGACGTCGGCGGATGTGGTGGCCTCTCTTGCGCCGATCGACGACGTGCGGGCGACGGCTGCCTATCGGCGCGCGGCGGTGGCCGAACTTGTGCGGCGCGCGGTGAGCGAGGCCCTGGCATGATCGCCTTTTCGCTCAATGGCCGGGAGGTCGAGGTCGAAGCGCCACCTGCCGAGCGGCTGTCGGAAGTCCTGCGCGAGCGGCTTGGCATGGTCGGGACCAAGGTTGGCTGCGATGCCGGCGATTGCGGGGCCTGCACGGTCCTTCTGGACGGGGCCTCGGTCTGCGCATGTCTGACGCCAGTGGCGCAGGCGGAAGGGCGCAAGGTCACGACGGTCGAGGGCAACACCCCCACGCTGGCCCGACTTCGCGCCGCGTTTCTGGCCCATGGCGCAGCGCAATGCGGGATCTGTACGCCCGGAATGCTGATGTCGGCGGCGGAACTTCTGGAGGAGACCCCGAAGCCCACGGCGGATAAGGTCGAGGCTGCGCTTGGCGGGGTTCTGTGCCGTTGCACCGGATATCGCAGCATCATTGCGGCAGTGGTTTCCGCCGGTCAGGAGGCGCTGGCCCCGACCGTAGCCGATGGGGTCGGCGCTTCGGTGCAAAGGCTTGATGGCGCGGCCAAAGTGGCGGGGGACAGCTTCGGGGCCGATGCCTGGCCCTCGGGCGCGCTGGTGGTTAAGGCGGTGCGTTCGCCCCATCCCCATGCCGGATTCGAGTTTGGGGATCTGGATGCCTACCGTGCCCGGCCCGGTGTGGCAGCCGTCTTCACCGCAGCCGATATCCCTGGCCGCAATGCCTTTTCCGTGATCCCGCCCTTTGCCGACCAGCCCGCGATCGCCGCCTCGCCCGCCCGGTTCCGGGGCGAATGCGTGGCGCTCGTGGCCTTTGACGCCGGGGCGGAGCCCGACCTTGCGGGTTTCCCGATCACCTGGACGCCCTTGCCTGCCCTTGCCTTACCTGCCGAGGCCGAGGTCGGGGCGCTGCTCCATCCGAACCGCCCCGGCAATCTCTTGATCGAGGGGCGGGTCATCAAGGGCGATGCCGCCGCCGCGCTCGCCGCCAGCGCCCATGTCGTCGAAGGCGGGATGACCACGGGGTTTGTCGAACACGCCTATATCGAGCCCGAGGCCGGCGCGGCATGGATGGAGGGCGAGACCCTGGTCATTCGTGCCTGCACCCAGGCACCGGGCATGGACCGCGAGGACACCGCGGCAATCCTGGGCCTGCCGATGGAGCGAGTGCGCATCATCCCCTCCGCCGTGGGCGGGGGGTTCGGGTCAAAACTCGACATCTCGCTGCAACCCCTGATCGGTCTGGTGACGCTGAAGACCGGACGGCCCAGCCGGATGATCTATTCGCGCCACGAAAGCATGACCTCGACCACCAAGCGCCACCCGGCGGAAATGCGGGGGCGCATCGGCTGCGACGCTTCGGGCCGGATCACCGGGATCGAGTTCGAGGGGCGCTTCAACACCGGGGCCTATTCCAGCTGGGGCCCGACCGTCGCGAACCGGGTGCCGGTGCATGTCTCGGGGCCGTATTTCACGCCCGCGATTACCGCCAGGGCCCGGGCAATCCACACCCATGGGCCGGTTTCCGGCGCCTTCCGGGGCTTCGGCGTGCCGCAAGGTGCGCTGTGGCAAGAGACGCTTTATGACCGGCTGGCCGACAAGGCCGGGCTGGACCGGCTGGAGTTCCGGATCCTGAACGCGCTTCGCGACGGCGATGCCTCGGCCACGGGGCAGGTCTTGCGGGCCACTGGCATCCATGACTGCCTGACGGCCCTGCGGCCCCACTGGACCCGCGCTTTGGCCGAGGCCAAAGGCCAGCCAGGCCGCGGGGTCGGTGTCGCCTCCTGCTGGTACGGCTGCGGGAATACCGCGCTGCCGAACCCTTCGACCATCCGCATCGGCCTGTCGCCGAAGGGAGAGGTCGTGCTGCATCAGGGCGCAACCGACATCGGCCAGGGCTCGAACACCGTCATCGCCCAGATCGCCGCCGAGGCACTGGGCCTGCCACTTGCCGCCTTCCGACTGATCGGCCCGGATACCGGACTGACTCCCGATGCGGGCAAGACCTCGGCCAGCCGCCAGACCTATGTTTCGGGCCGCGCCGCCAAGGCTGCGGCCGAGAAGTTGCGGGGCGAGCTTCTGCGTCGGGCGAATGCGGGCGAGGGGGCAACGCTGGCACTGGAAGGGGCGGAACTTGTGGTTCGGGACCGGGGAACGACCACCCGCATCGACCTCGCCGCCCTGCCGCCCGATGCCCATGGCCATTCCGTTACGACCGAGGCGAGCTATGACCCGCCGACCACAGCCCTTGATGCGAACGGGCAGGGTGCGCCCTATGCCGTCTACGGCTACGGCGCGCAGATGGTGGAGTTGGAGGTCGACCGGGCACTTGGGACGGTAAAGCTTCTGAAGATCACCGCCGCGCATGATCTGGGCCGGGCCATCAACCCGATGCTCGCGCGGGGGCAGATCGAGGGCGGGATCGCCCAGGGCATCGGTCTTGCCCTGATGGAGGAATACCTGCCGGGCCGGACCGAGAACCTGCACGATTACCTGATCCCGACTTTCGGCGATGTCCCCCCGATCGAAAGCCTGCTGATCGAGGTCCCCGACCCCGAAGGCCCGTACGGTGCCAAGGGCCTTGGCGAACATGTGCTGATCCCGACCGCCCCCGCGATCCTGAATGCGATCCGCCATGCGACCGGCGCCGAGATCACCCGGGTCCCGGCCCTGCCGCATCGGGTTCTTGAAGCCCTGGAGGGCCGCGATGACTGACGCCCCCGAAAAGATCCGCTGCGATGCCTGCCCGGTGATGTGCTACATCGCGCCGGGCCAGACCGGGGCCTGCGACCGTTATGCCAATGCCGACGGTCGGATCGTGCGCACCGACCCGGTGGTGATGCTGTCCCATGCCGTCGAGGCCGGGGGCCGTGTGGTGCCCTTTGCCGTGCGGGACTGGGACGGTTCACCTGTTCCGGCCGATGCTTTCGTGACCGGGATCGGCTCGGGCACCACTTACCCGGACTACAAGCCCGCGCCGTTTATCGTGTCCTCTCAAGTGGAGGGCGCGGATATGGTCACGGTGGTGACCGAGGCGATTTTCTCGTACTGCGGGGTCAAATTGAAGATCGACACCGACCGCTTCCTTGGCCCGGAAGGCGCAGTCGTCCGGGTCGATGGCGAGCCTGTGGGCCATGTCACGACCGCCGAATACGGAAGCCAGATGCTGTCCCTTGGCGGGGTCCATCACCTGACCGGGGGCGGCAAGGCCGAGGGGCGGGTGACCTGTGCGGCCATGCTCGCACTTTGCAATGGCGAGGCGGTCGAGATGGAGATCGAGGGCGGCTCGCGCGTGGTCGTGCAGGCCGGGCAGGCGCCGGTGGTCGATGGGGTGCGGGAACGGCGCATGCGGGTCGGCTGCGGCTCGGCCACGATCGGGATGTTCGCGGTCCAGTGGAAGGGGCTGGTGGATGAGGTGGTGGTGGTCGACGACCACATCACCGGGGTCGTGAGTGAGCATCAGGCTGGGAAAGTGATCGGCTGGGAGCCGACGGGGATAAAGATCAAGGGGCACCGCTCGACGCCCGGGCGCTATTTCCGCGTCTCGGAGCCGGGGCTTGGTTGGGGCGGCACAAAGCTGACCGATCCGCTGGAGATCCTGGGCGAGTGGAACCCGAAGAAAGGTGCGCGGCCGGGACTGCGGCTGTTGATGGTGTCCACCACGGGCGAGGAATTTGCCTATTACGTGCTGGACGAGGCGCTGCAGCCGGTGCGGCATGACTTGCCAGACCAGTTGAAGAAAAGCGTCGAACTCATTGACGAGAATTGCGAACCGTCGCTTTGTACGGTCCTCTTCGTGGGCGGGGCTGGGGGCAGCTTGCGGGCGGGGGTGACGAAGAACCCGGTGCGGCTGACCCGTTCGGTGCAGGGCGGGGTCACCCGGCTGACCTCGGGCGGGGCGGAGTGCTATATCTGGCCGGGCGGCGGGATCACCTTCATGGTCGATGTCACGCGGCTACCGAAAGGGGCTTTCGGCTATGTTCCGACACCCGCATTGGTCGCGCCACTGGAGTTCACCCTGCCGCGCACCGATTATCTGGCGATGGGCGGGCATGAGGAGATGATCCGCACGCTGGACCAGTCGATGGCCGAGGGCGGGGAATACCCAACGGAAGCGAGGGTCGAGCCATGGCCCGAAGCGTGACCGGGGTCCGTGAAATCGCGCAGCCGCACGGACGCGCGCGGCTGCAAGACCGTGTCTCGCCTCTGGCCTGCGGCCAACCGGCTCGGGGTGCCTTCGGCGGGGATGTTCCGCGAAAGACGAGTCAGGGGGCGGTTGTGGCCCTTCTGCCGGACGGACGGCTGCATCTTCAGCACGGTCCGATCGACATCGTGGCCGAGGCCTTTGGCGCGCCAGTCGCAGTCCGGGCAGCCTATGCCCGGGCGGCGGGGCGATTTGCGACGGTGCTGGAGGAACTGGTGGCCGAGCTTCCCGCGCTCCGGTCAGAGGATAGGCCGGTCCAGGGCATCATCGCCCGCCGGATGGCAGCGGCGGTGGCCCCGTTCCGGCCGGCTTTCATTACCCCCATGGCGGCAGTGGCAGGGGCGGTGGCCGAGGAGGTGCTGGGCGCGCTGACGGGCCCGGGGATTGCCCGGGCCTATGTCAACAACGGCGGGGATATCGCCGTCTGGCTGGGACCGGGGGAGCGCGTGACCTGTGCTCTGGCCGCGACGGGCGGGATGGACCGTGTTACTGTGCACGAAGTGGATCCGGTGCGGGGGATTGCCACATCGGGCTGGCGGGGACGGAGCGTTTCTCTGGGGATCGCGGATGCGGTAACGGCTCTGGCCCGGACGGCGGCGATGGCGGATGCGGCGGCGACGATGATCGCCAATGCGGTCGATCTGACCCATCCCAATATCGGGCGGCGACCGGCGCGGGAGTTGCAGTGTGACAGTGATCTTGGCGAGCGGCTGGTCACGGTCTCGGTCCCCCGGCTGTCGGCTTCGGAGCGGGCAGAGGCGCTGGAGGCCGGGCTCCGGGCGGCGGAAGGCTTCCGGGCGCGCGGTTTGATTGAAGGGGCGGCGCTTTTCCTGCAGGGTGAGTTGCGGGTGTCGGGCGCTTTGGCCCTGGGGCGGGAGGATGCAAGTGACTGATTTCGCAGTGCGCAAGATCGTGGTTCAGTTGGAAGAGATCCGGCATGAGGGCGGGCCTTTGGTCACGCCAGCGCCGGTGAGGGGTGCAATCTACGCGATCTGCGCGAACCCTTTCGCCGGCCGTTTCGAGCCGGATCTGCAGCCGGCGATGGAGGTGCTGAAACCCCTGGCCCTGGAGCTGACCGACCGACTGGTGGCGGCCCTTGGTGGGCGCGAGGGGATCGACGCCTATGGCAAGGGGGCGATCGTCGGCGAGAATGGCGAAAGCGAACATGGCGCGCTCTGGCATGTCGCAGGCGGCTACGGGATGCGCGACCGGCTGGGCGAGTGCCGGGCCATCGTGCCTTCGGCAATGAAGGTCGCGGGCCTGGGGGCGACGCTGGACATACCTCTGGGCCATCTGAACGCGGCCTATGTCCGGTCGCGCTTCGACGTGATCACGGTGGCCTGCGCCGATGGACCGCGGGCGAATGAGGTCCTTTTCGCGCTGGCCATGGCGCGGGGCGGGCGCGTGCACAGCCGGATGGGCGGACTGGAGATCCATCAGGTCAAGGGGGAGGACGGGTTGCGGTGAACTTCGGTCAGGGCCCAAAATTCTTCGAAGAATTTTGCCAAGAGTTTTCGAAAATTCTTGGGACCAGCGGGCTGGCCGTCGTGCTGTTCCCTGGCGTCGCTCTTGCCTGCGCCCTGCCTCCCTCGGTGATCCTGACACTCCCGACCGGCCATTACATCACCGCGGCCGCCCTGACCGTGGCCCTCACGGCGCTTCTTGGAGCGGCCGCGCACCGGCTGCCAGCCATGGAGGAGCGGCCGCTGGTCCGCCTGCGCGCGATCCCGGTCACGCTGACCTCATACCTCGCCTTCATCGCGTTTCTGGGTCTGGTCTTCGTAGGGTTCTTCGGTGAGCGGGACCCGATGCACAACTTGATGACCCTGGTCTTCTGGACAGGAGTCTGGATTGCCGTGCCGCTCGGCTCGATGCTTCTTGGCAATCTCTGGCGTCCGATCAATCCCTGGACCGGTCCGGTGCGTATCGCGCGGACCTTGCTGCGCCGCAGCGGTCGTCTGGGGCTTTCGCGGTTCGGCCACTGGCCAGCGGTCGCGGGCTACGCCGGATTTGTCTGGTTCCAGATGGTTTCGCTTTACCCGGACGACCCGGCCGTTCTGGCCCGGGTTGCCCTGGGGTATTGGACCCTGATCTTCGTCCTTGCCGTGGCCGAGGGTGAGGACTGGCTGGAAGAGGGCGAATTCCTGACTGTCCTTTTCGGTCTGATCGCACGGGTCGCGCCGATCTGGGGCGTGGCGCGCCCGGACGGCTTGCAGCTGATGCGCGGCTGGCCCGGGACGCAAGTGCTCGCCATGCCGCCTCTTGGCCCTTCGGCCGTGGTCTTCGTCAGCCTAGCCCTTGCCGCGCTGACCTTTGATGGGCTGGCCGAGACCTTCTGGTGGCAGGCGCTGATTGGCGAAAACCCGTTGGAGCCCACTGGGCGCAGCGCAGTCATTTGGCAGAACAGCGCTGGACTTCTGGCCATCTGGGTGCTGACCCTGGGCCTGATCCTTGCCGCCATTGCGCTTGGTCGCCGGATCGGCGGCGGCTTTGCCACGGGGCCGGTGATGCTTTCGTTCCTTGCCATCGCGGCCGGGTATCACGCGGCGCATTACCTGGTGATGCTGCTTACCGCCGGGCAATACACGATCGCGGCGCTAAACGACCCGCTCTTTACCGGCGAAAGCTGGTTGGGTCTGCCGCCCTACTATGTCTCTTTCGGGTTCCTGACCGACCCGCGGGTGATGCCCTTCATCTATGCGGCGCAGTTCATGGCGATCCTCGGCGCACATCTGCTGGCGGTCGTCCTGGGACTGAAACTTGCGGGGCAGGGTGCGCGGCCGGTGGCGCATCTGCCGATGACGGTCTTGATGGTGGCTTACACGGTGTTGGGTCTCTGGCTGTTGTCCACGGCCAGAACTGGATGAAAAGACTGGACAATTTCGGGGTGCTTACCCCTCGTGACAATCAGGGCCCGGCAAGGGCTGCAACAGTGGAGAGACGGACATGACCAATTTCGCTAATCCCACCCGCCGCGGCCTCTTGATGGCCGGAGGCGCGGGCCTTCTGACCGCAGCGCTGCCCGGCTATGTTGGCGCGCAGGCCGCGCCGATCAAGATCGGTTTCCAGCTGCACCGCACCGGTATCGGGGCCTCTTACGGCCGCTGGTACGAGCGGACGGCCCAGGCCGCGCTGAAGCTGATCAACGAGGGCGGCGGGATCAATGGTCGGCCGGTAGAGATCCTGTTCGAGGACGATGCAACCGATCCGAAGCGGGGCTCGGAGGTCGTGGACAAGCTGACCCAGTCGGATGGCTGCGACGTGGTGATGGGCACGCTTTTCAGCCATGTCGTCATCGGCTCGGCCCCCCGCGCGGGTGAGCTGAAGGTTCCCTACCTCGTCTGCTCGGAAGGCTACCATGTCGCCAGCGGCATGCTGAACCGCTGGACCCTGCAGCCTGGCATTACCGATGTGCGCAGCCAGATTTCGTCGATGGCGCCCTGGGTCAGTGGGAACCTCGGCAAGAAGGTCACGATGATCTTCCCGGACTTCGCATTCGGCCATGACCACCGCGATTTCTTTACCGCCGCCATGGCCGCGCAGGGCGGCGAGGTGATCGCCCAGATCGCCATTCCGCCGACCGAGACCAGCTTTACCCGCTACTTCCCGCAGATCCCGGCCGAGACGGAAGTCCTTTATCACGTCATGGTCGGCCCGGCCGTCCTGACCTTCGTGAAGGAGTTGGGCGAGTTCTATGGCTCGGGCGCCAAGCCGCAGATCTTCGGCTTCATCGACAGCCTCGAGGCCGTGGACACCGCGACCCCGGGTCTGGAGTTTCTGGAAGGCACCCATTTCTGGGAAGCCCACAACCGGGTGAAACCCGCCGATGCAGGCGAGCATGAGGGTCACTACCGCGAGGCAGTGGGGGTCGACGACAACGGCGCCAGCATCAGCGATGCGGCGGATGTGGCGACCTATTCCCACATGTTCTCGACCTGGGAGACGCTCTTCGCGATCAAGGCCGGGATGGAGGCCGCAGGCTACGCAGGACCGGCCGACCGGCAGAAGTTCGTCGAGGCGATGGAGGCGATGACCGACCTGCCCTACGGGATCGAGCGTCCGCAAGGGGCCAAGGTGTTCAACGGCAAGACCCACCAGGTCTTCGGTACCCAGAACATCAGCCAGGTCCAGGGTGGCAAGCTGGTCCGTGTCCATTCGACAAAGCTGGAAGACGGTCTCTACCCCGATGCGGTCGACTACACGACGATGTCGTTCTGACCCTCGCCAGCGCAGATTGCCCACCCTTTGCGAAGGGTGGGCAAATTGCCCGCGTTTCCCAGCAATCGGAACCCCAAATGGCCTTTGGACCCTTCCTGCTACTTGCCCTGATGGAGGGCCTCGTGACCTCGGCTGTCCTTGCTTTGGCGGCGGCGGGGCTTTCGCTGGTCTTCGGGGTCATGCGGGTCGTCAATGTTGCCCATGGGGCATTCTTCATGCTGGGCGCGGTCCTTGCCTGGGCGGTCGCCACTTTCGTCCCCGGCCCGCCAGCTGTCGCCTTCATTGCGGCGCTGGCCATCGCGCCCCTGGCTGTGGCGGCCCTTGCCGCTGCCGCCGATGGGCTGATCCTGAAGCGGCTGGACTATGACCCGGAGGCAACCATCGTCGCAACGATCGGCCTGCTCTACATGATCGAGCAGGCTGCGCTGAGCCTCTATGGCCCGAACGCGAACCCGGTTCAGGCCCCGTTCGAATGGCGCATCCAGCTGCCATGGTTCGGCTATTCCGGCTACAAGCTCTTCGTTGTCCTTGCGGCCGCGCTCGTGCTCCTTGCCCTCTGGGCCTTCATGACCCGCACGAAGGCGGGCCTGATCATGCGGGCTACACAGGTGGACCGCACGACTGCCCGCGCTTTCGGGATCAATGTCGACCGCGTCTATATGGGGACCTTTGCCCTCGGCGCTGGGCTCGCCGCACTGGCCGGAGTGCTGATCGTGCCGATCAGCCAGGCGCATTACCTGATGGGGGGCGATCCACTGCTGCTGTCCTTCATCGTCGTCATCATCGGCGGCCTGGGCAGCCTTCGCGGAACCCTTATCGCGGCCCTGGTCATCGGCCTGTCCGACGGGGTGATCTCGATGTTCTTCACGCCCACGCTGGCCAAGATCCTTGCCACGCTTCTGGTCGCCATGGTCCTGGTCTTCCGCCCGCAGGGCCTGTTCGGAGCAAAAGCGTGAAAGTCTGGCTTCTGCATCTGGTCCTGATCGCGGCGCTTTTTGCCGCGCAGTTCCTGCTGTCGCCCTACCATGCGACCAACCTTGCCCGGATCATGGTGCTGGCCGTCTTTGCCATGGGCTACAACCTCGCCTTCGGCTACACCGGCCTTCTCAGCCTTGGCCATGCGCTGCTGTTCGCCGCGGGAATGTATGCGGCTGGTCTTTCAGCCCAGATTCTGGGACTGACTGCGGGGCCCGCCTTGATCCTTGGCATCCTTGGCGGCGGGCTCCTGGCGGCGGCGGTCGGCCTTCTGGCGCTGCGCACCGCCGGGGTCAGCTTCATGATCGTGACGCTGATGTTCGCCCAGGCCGGATATCTGACGATCCTCTATTTCGGGGCGACCACTGGCGGCGACGAGGGCTTTACCCTTCCTGCCGCGTCACGGAGCATTGCGGGCTTCGACCTTTCAACCGACACGCCCCGCTTTCTTGCTGCTCTTGCGCTTTTCGGAGCGGGCCTTCTGGCGAGCCTTGCCATTGTCCGCTCTCCTTTCGGCCGGACCATGGTTGCAATCCGGGAAAACGAAGAGCGGAGCCGGATGCTGGGCTACAATCCCTTTGCCATTAAGCTTGCGGCTTTGGTGATCTCCGGGCTGTACGTAGGCGCCGCGGGGGCGGCTTACGCGCTTCTCTTCGGCTATGCGGGGGCGAGCTTTGCGACGATCCAGTATTCCATCCTGCCGATGCTTTACGTCCTTCTGGGCGGTGCCGGCACGACACTCGGCCCCTTCCTTGGCGCGGCCCTGATGTTCGCGCTGATCGAGGCGGCATCCGGCCTCACCTCGGCCTATCTTTTCTTCGTGGGGGCGGCCCTTGTCGCCCTGGTCCTCTTCGCGCCGAAAGGCATTCTGGGCACGATCCGGGAAAGGTGGGTCAAATGGCTCCCCTGATCGAGACGCGCGGTCTCACACTCTATTTTGGTGGGCTGAAGGCAGTGGACGGGGTCGACTTCAGTCTGAACCCCGGTGAAATCCACGCGCTGATTGGCCCGAACGGGGCCGGAAAGACGACCTTTGTCAGCCTGCTTTCCGGCCGCAGGTTGCCCCAGTCCGGCACGATCCGGCTTGCGGAAGAAGATATAACCCACCTTCCTGCCCATGCCCGGGTTCGCAAAGGCATTGCCTACACGTTCCAGATCACCTCGATCTTTCCGCGTCTGTCTGTCTTTGACAACGTGGCCCTGGCCGTCCAGTCGCATGGCGCCCGCGACCTCGCGGCGAAGACCCGTGCGGCCCTGACCCGCGTCGGCCTGCAGGGGCTGGAAGAACAGGAGGCGCAGACCCTGGCCTATGGCCACCAGCGTCTTCTGGAGCTTGCCATGGGACTCGCGCTCAACCCGCGTCTTCTGATTCTGGACGAGCCAACCCAGGGACTGGCGGCAAGTGAGATCGAGGGGTTCAAAGCGCTGGTCGCCAGCCTTGTGCCGCAGACGACCGTGCTGCTGATCGAGCACAACATGGAGGTGGTGATGGATCTTGCCACAAGGATCACTGTGCTGAATTTCGGCCAGATCCTAGCGACCGGCACACCGGCCGAGATCCGAGCCAACCCGGCCGTGCAGGAGGCTTACCTTGGCGCTTGAGGTGCAGGGCATCACCGCCGGCTACGGGCCGGTCACCGTGCTGAATGGTGTGAATTTCCGCGCCGAACCCGGCCGGATCACCTGCCTCATGGGCCGCAACGGGGTGGGGAAGTCGACCTTTCTCAAATGCCTGATGGGGCTGCTTCCGGCCACCGAGGGCACGATCCACCTGAACGGCCTGGCGCTGGAAGGCCTGCCCGCCCACGAAGTCCCGAAGCGCGGCCTGGCCTATGTCCCGCAGGGTCGGCGTCTCTTCGGGCCGCTGACGGTTGCGGAAAACCTGGCCGTCGGCGGTCTGGTGCAGGGCAATGACGAGAACACGCTGCACCGCGTGCTGACCCTGTTCCCGCGCCTGCGGGAACGCCTGACCCAGACCGCGCAGACCCTTTCCGGTGGCGAGCAGCAGATGCTGGCCATTGCCCGAGCGCTATGCCTGAACCCGAAGGTCCTGCTGCTTGATGAGCCGACCGAGGGGCTGCAGCCGTCGATGATCACTTTGATCCAGGAGGCGGTCATGTCGCTGAAAGGGCAAGGCGTCGCTGTCGTGCTGGTCGAGCAGCGCGTCGACGCGGTGCTGCGGCTGGCAGATCGGGTCTCCTTCATGCTCGCGGGCCGAGTGGAGGAGACGAGGGATGTCAAGGGCTTGGACGCAAGCGATCCGGTCTTCCGAACCTATGTGGGGGTGTGAATGAAGCTTCTCCCGATCCGCAACGCGGCCGGAATTTTTGAAAATTCCGGACCGGAGCCTTCAAAGGCTCCGATGCGATTTCTTCAAAGAAATCGCGCGCCCATCGGGAGCGCGCGTGTATGACCGGTCTTGTGGCGGGCGTCGATGTGGGCGGTACTTTCACCGACCTGGTGATCTTTGATCCCGCGTCCGGGGCTGTGCGGCTGGCCAAGGTGCCGACGACGCTGCCCAATCAGTCGGTGGAGTGCTGAATGCTTTCGCCGAGGCCGGGGCCGACCTGGCGGCCATTGACCTTATCGTGCACGGCACTACGACCACGACCAATGCGGTGCTGGAACGGCAGCTTTCCAAGTCGGGGCTTATTACCACCGAAGGTTTCCGCGACGTGCTGGAGCTTGGCCGCCGCACCCGCCCGCAAGCCTATGGCATGCATGGCCGCTTCACCCCCGTCATTCCGCGCGACCTGCGGCTGGAAGTGCCGGAACGGATGGATGCGCGGGGTCGGGTGGTGACGCCTCTGGACGAGGCGTCCCTTCGCACGGCGGTGCTCCGGTTGCGCGAGGAGGGCTGCGAAAGCCTGGTGATCCATTTCCTTCACGCCTATGCCAACCCAGCCCACGAGCTGCGGGCGGGCGAGATCGCGAAGGAGCTTTGGCCCAATGATTACATCACCTTGGGCCACGTTCTTCTTTCGGAATCGCGCGAGTACGAGCGGGGCGTGACCGCGGCCGTGAATGCCTCGGTCCAGCCGCTTCTGGAGCGCTATGTGGCCCGGCTGGCGGAGGAACTGGCGGCCAAGGGCTATGCCCGCGACCTTCTGGTGATGAACGGAAACGGAGGCATGGTCGCTGCGCGGGACGTGGCGAAAGAGGCGGTGAAGACAGTGATGTCGGGGCCTGCCTCGGGGGTGATGGCGGCGGTCGCGACGGGCCGCCGGGCCGGTATGGCGAACCTCCTGACCTATGACATGGGCGGCACCTCGACCGACGTGGCGATGATCAAGGGCGGGGTCGCGCCGGTCTCGAACGAGATCGAGGTGGAATACGCCATGCCAATCCATGTGCCGATGGTCGATGTGCGGACGGTGGGTGCTGGCGGCGGCTCGATCGCGCGAATGGATGCAGGCGGCATGCTGCGGGTCGGGCCGGAGAGCGCGGGCTCGACACCGGGGCCGGTCTGCTATGGCAGGGGGGGCACGCGGGTCACGATTTCGGACGCAAACCTGATCCTGGGTCGACTGCCCGCCAGCCGTTTCGGCCAGGCGGCGGAGGCGGCTTTCGCGGCGATGCGGGATCAGATTGCGGAGCCTTTGGGCCTGTCGGTAGAGGCCGCGGCGGAGGCGGTGATCCGGATCGCCAATACCCATATGGCGGGGGCGATCCGGATGGTGTCGATCTCGCTTGGGGCCGATCCGCGGGATTTTGCGCTGTTTGCCTTCGGCGGGGCGGGGCCCTTGCATGCGGTGGCTTTGGCGAAAGAGTTGAATGTTCCCAAGGTCTTGATCCCGGCCCGGCCCGGTATCACCAATGCCTTGGGCTGCGTGGTGGCGGACCTGCGGCATGACTTCGTCCGCACCCTGA
>JAEULQ010000102.1 GCA_016792685.1 Tabrizicola sp.
ACAAGCGGAGCAGCAAGGGCCACCCCCTCGACCACGGATTGCCCCGGAAAATCGGCAACCTCGCCCTCGGCCCCTGACTGGGTCATGGGCGTCAGGGGCAGAGCCAAAGGTATAGGCGGGACCCATAGGGTCGCAGGGACCGGCACAATCGGGGCATCCGCCACCCGTGCCGGTTCTTCCGCGGTCGGTTCGGGACCCTCGACGAAAGACAGGAGAAACTCCCCCGACGCTGCAACGGGCTGCCCTTCGACGAGGCCTTCCGTCAGGGGCTGCGAGAACACAGGGATCGTCAGGACGCTTTGCATGATTCCACGACTTCTGCCGCAACTTCCTGAACTATCCCGGTCAGAGGTTACCCATTCTTTACCCCCGTCATGGATCGTTGCGGAAAATGCGACCGATCCGGAGGCGACATGGAAATCCAGCCGATCCAACCGCAACTGCCCGCGCGGCATGAGCAACTGATGTCCAAGGCCGAAGAGCTTGAGGCGACCTTCCTGTCGGAAATGCTGGCCCATTCCGGATTGGGCGAAATGCAGGGCGCCTTCGGCGGCGGCCAGGGTGAGGCCCAGTTCACCTCGTTCCTGCGTCAGGAACAGGCCCGGCTGATCGTGCAGGGCGGGGGCCTCGGCCTGGCCGAGCTGATCTTCAACGCGATGGTCGAGGCCGAACATGGCACCGCTTGAAGCCCTGCTTGACCGTGCGGCCGAGGCGCTTCTGGCTGGCGACTTTGCGCAGCTCGCCACTCTCGCCCCGCAGATCGAATCGGCTGAGCTGGCGGTCACCGACCGTGCCGGTGCCGAACGGCTGCGCGAAAAGGCCTTGCGCAACGCCCGCCTGCTTGAGGCGGCAACCCGCGGCGTGAAGGCGGCACGTCACCGCATGGCCGAGATCACGCGCGGCCCGACGCTGACAACCTACGACGCGCGCGGGCAGAAGGCGGCCATCCTGCCGCACGGCCCGGAACCAGCGCGGCGGGTGTGAACTCGTTCAAATGCCAGGCATTTCCCGCAAGGCGTTTAGGAATTGGTTAGGTCCTTTGGCGCTTCACTGACTTCGCGCCTCATGAGGGGGCGGCGCTTCCGGATCTCCGGCGGCACAGGACAGAACGCCCATCCAGCCACGCAAGTGGTCTTTCCGGCCGTGAAAGCAGCGGCCTTATGCGAAGGAATGAAGAATGTCGTCGATCCTGACCAATACCAGCGCCATGGTTGCCCTGCAGACGATGAAGGGCATCAACGCCAATCTGAACAAGACCCAGGCCGATATCTCGACCGGCAAGTCGGTGGCCACGGCCAAGGACAATGCCGCCGTCTGGGCGATCTCGAAAGTGATGGAATCGGACGTGCAGGGATTCAAGGGAATCTCTGACAGCCTCTCCGTCGGCTCGGCCACCCTGACTGTCGCCCGCAACGCCTCGGAATCCGTGACGAAGCTCTTGACCGAGATGAAGGGCAAGATCGTCGCCGCCCAGGCCGAAAACGTCGACCGCAGCAAGATTCAGACCGACATCGTCGCCCTGCGCAGCCAGGTCGAATCGGTGGTGGGCGCGGCGCAGTTCAACGGTCTGAACCTTGTTGACGGGTCGCAAACCTCGATCAACGTGCTGTCGTCGCTGGACCGCAGCGCGTCGGGCGTGGCGTCGTCCAACATCCAGGTCACGGCGCAGAACCTGTCGACCGACGCAGGTACGGCGCTGTCGGGCACCAGCCTTGGCACGCTCAGCGGTGCCACGATTGCCGGGGCTGCCACCGGTACCTTGGGCTCCTTCGGCATTCAGGGTGGTGCTGGGGCACTGGCCTCGAACGCTTCGGGCGCCAACCCCGCTACGCTGACCTCGCTGATCGAAGGGGATGCAATCGAACTGAAGGTGGGGTCCACGGTTGGTCGCTACGTCGTGAAGGAAGGAGATACGAACACCGAGCTGGCTGAGGGCCTGCGCAACGCGCTGACCCAGGGCGGGCTCAACGGCTCTGACTTCACCCTTTCCGCAACCGGCGGCGTTCTGAGCATCACCAACAACACCAACGTGACCACGGCCGTCTCGGTGACAGCGGCGCGCGGTGAAGGCGGACTGGCGGGCCTTGGGACCATCGATGTGACCAGCGATCCGGCAGCGGCACTGACCGACATCGAAGGCTTGCTGCAAACCTCGATCAACGCAGCCGCCAGCTTCGGTTCTGCGCAAAAGCGGATCGACATCCAGAGCGAGTTTGTCGGCAACCTGACCGACTCGCTCAAGACCGGCATCGGCGCCATGGTCGATACCGACATGGAGGAAGCCTCGGCCCGGCTGCAGGCGCTGCAGGTGCAGCAGCAGCTTGCGACGCAGGCGCTGTCGATCGCCAACCAGCAGCCGCAGGGTCTTCTGTCTCTGTTCCGCTAAGTTCCTGGGGCCGCGGGGAAGTCCTCGCGGCCCTTTTCACCCCCCGGCATTGAACAGATGGACACCCCATGACCTTTCATTCCGCGATCAGCTATGCCCGGCGCGAGGCGCCGACCCGCTCGCTCCGCTCGGTCGAATACGACCTTCTCGCCCAGGTCACGCAAAGGCTGCGCAGCGCCTGGGCCAACCGGAACAGCGATTTTCCTGCCCTTGTCCGCGCCGTGACCGACAATACCCAGCTTTGGTCAACCCTTGCATCAGACGTGGCGCTGCCGGGCAACAGCCTGCCCGCCGCCCTGCGCGCGCGCCTGTTCTATCTTTATGAATTCACGGCAATACACAGCCGTGCTGTCCTGGACGACAAGGCCAGCGTCGAGGTTCTGGCCGACATCAACCTGGCCGTCATGCGGGGCCTGCGCGGAGAAGGGGGTGCGGCATGACCGGCCTTGTCCTCAAGCTTGGCCCGCATGAGCGCGTGCTGATCAACGGTGCCGTGATCGAGAATGGCGAAAAGCGCTCGCGCCTCGCGATCATGACGCCCAATGCGAATATCCTGCGGCTGCGCGACGCGATCCACCCCGAGGAGGTGAACACGCCGGTCCGGCGGGTCTGCTATATCGCGCAACTGGTGCTGTCCGGCGATGCCGAGGCGGAGGAAGCCAAGCTGCAGCTTCTGCGCGGGATCGAGCAGTTGAGCCAGGTGCTGACCGACTATGACAGCCGCACCCAGCTGACCCTGGCCAGCCGTGCGGTAATGGAAAACCAGCATTATCAGGTGCTTAAGGCCCTGCGCAGCCTCTTGCCGAGGGAGGAGCGGCTTTTCGCCGCCGGCAGGGCATGAGCTTCCAGCCGGTCCTGCCGCTGACGGGCTATTCTGGCTGGGGTTTTCTCAAGCGCACGATGGCGCGGCAACAGGCCGTCCAGCAGGCGCTTCCGGTCCAGCAAAGGGATGAGGCCTATTTTCGCGACAGGATCGGCAAGGTAACGACGGCCGAGCAGCTGGTGAACGACAAGCGTCTCTTGCGCATTTCGCTGACCGCCTTCGGGCTGGAGGGGGATGTCAACAACAAGGCCTTCATCCAGAAGATCCTGGAGGGCGGCACGCTGAAGGAAGGCAGTCTGGCGAACAAGCTGGCGGACAAGCAGTATCAGAAGCTTTCCGCCGCATTCGGCTTCGGCGACTATTCGGTGCCGCGGACCAGGATCTCGACCTTCCCGGACGAGATCCTGGCGCAATACCGGACCCGCAGCTTCGAAACGGCGGTTGGCGCGCAGAACAACACCTATCGGCTCGCCATGAATGCGGAACGCGAAATCCCGGCACTGGCGGCCAGGACGACCAGCGAGACGGCGAAATGGTTCACCGTCCTGGGCAGCGCGCCGCTTCGCGAGGTGATGCAGACCGCGCTCGGCCTGCCGAAGAGCTTTTCATCGATCGATATCGACCAGCAGGTCTCCGTCCTGAAGGCGCGGACCGAAGCGGCTTTCGGTTCGGCCAATCTCAGCCAGTTTCGCGACCCGGCCAAGATGGAGGCCCTTGTCCGCCGGTTCCTGCTCCAAACCGAAATGCAGGGGCAGGCGGCCAGTTTCGGACCCGGCTCCACGGCACTGACCCTGCTGCGCCGCTGAGCGCCGGCCGGACGGACGACACAGGGTGCCGGACAGAAGCGGGATCGCGTTGCCCGCACTCCGAACCCGGCTTCGGGAAGCTTCACCCGACAACTTCGGCGCAACTGCGGCCTAAGGGACAACGGGAATTCCCGGTTGGGCGCGGAACTTCGCGCTTCGCAAAGGTCAAGAACCGGCTATGGTCGGAAAGAACATCGGGAATTGATCCCCCATGGCACCGCATCCGATCGCGCATTTCAACGTGGCAAGACTGCTACATCCGCCCGGCGATCCCAGGGTTGCCGAGTTCACGACGAATACGCTGCGGGTGAATGCCGTGGCCGAACGCAGCCCGGGATTCATCTGGCGCTGGAAGGATGACGAAGCGAGTGTTGCCGGCCGTGGCGGGTATCAGGCGGTGGACGCCGACCCCTGTCTCGCGATCAGCCTTTCGGTCTGGGAGGACCTGGAGTCCTTCCGCTTTTTCGTCCGCAACACCGTGCATGGCGCCTTCCTGCGGCGACGATCGGAGTGGTTCGGGCCCTGGGACGGCCCGAATTACGTGATCTGGCCCTGGAGCAGAGACCGGATTCCCACTGTCTCCGAGGGCTGGTCGCGGCTGGGTCGTCTGCACCAGGATGGCCCCTCGGCGGAAGCCTACGACTTTCACTGGCCCGGCGCGCGCTAGCGTCCTGGCGCCCGCCAGAGGTCCGAATGGTCGAAAGGCAGGTTTTGGCCCCTCAGGGCGCGGCCGGGTGCAACACCGGGTTCAGGGCTTTGTTATAGGCGTGCCAGTCGGTGATGTCGGGGTAATGCCGCTTGCGCCAGGCCTTGACCCGCGGGTTCATGATCCGCTTCCACAAGGGCGGCAGCATCGCCGCCATGGTCATGACCGGATAACCGAAGGGCAGTTGCGGCGCCTCATCCGGCGGATAGGTCTGCAGCAGCGGAAAGCGCCGGTCGGGTTTGTAGTGATGGTCCGAATGCCGCTGCAGATTGATCAGAAGCCAGTTCGACGCCCGGTGTTCCGCGTTCCAGCTGTGGCGGGGCAGGACGTGCTCATAGCGCCCCTCGCCAAGGTGACGGCGCGTCAGGCCGTAGTGTTCGATGTAGTTGACAAGCTCCAGCTGCCAGATCGCGGTGAAGGCCTGTACCAGGAAGAGGCCAAGGCCAGTCCAGCCGCCGAGGCCGAAGGCCAGCACCAGCATTGCCAGCTGCAGCGCCGCATAGCGCCAGAACGGGTTCGACCGATGGTGCCAGGCCAGCCCCCGCCGCGCCAGCATCGCCACTTCCGCCGCCCAGGCCGAACGGGGGCAACTGGCCAGAACGCGCGGGAAAAAGCGGTGAAAGCCTTCGTTGTAGCGGGCAGTGACCGGATCGCGCGGAGTTCCGACATGGATGTGATGCACGCGCAGATGCTCAGAGCGGAAATGCGAATAAAGTACCGAGGCAAGGAGGAGGTCGGCCAGCCAGCGCTCGACGGCCGGTTTCTGATGCATCAGCTCATGCGCATAGTTGATCCCGATCGTGCCCGAGATCACCCCCATGCCGAAGAAAAGCCAGAACGCCTCGGACGGGCTTAGATGAGCGGCCCGCGGCACATACCAGAGCATAAGGCAAAGCAGGGCGAACTGGACGGGGAACCAGACCAGCGTGACCAGGCGATGCAGGGACAGGCTGGAGGCATCGGTGGCCGGGTCGGGATTGTCGGTGTTCAGCCCGGCCAGGGCATCGAGCAGGGTGAAAAGCCACCAGGTGGCAACGGGAACCAGGGCGATGGTCCAGCCGCCCTGCAGCATGGCCAGGATCGCCAGGGGCGGCAGGCCAAGGGACAACCAGAAAGGCAGGGCATTCGGCACGGGCTTCATGGCACGAGTGTAGCGAAACGCGGCGGGGTCTCAACCGTCCAGCATGCCGCGGGCCAGATCATGGGCTTTCCGCATCACCGTGGGCAGGTCCGAGGGGCGAAGGCGTGGGACCCATTCGCCACGCCCAACCTGGCTGTCGATCTGCGCCACCAGGACCCGCAGGATCAGGTGAAAATGGGTGAAGGTATGGCGGACTTCGCCGATGTCCTGCCAAGGCGCCTGCGCCGGGGCCGTGCCGCCCGACCCGTCCCAGCCATCGCCCGGAAAGCCCAGCATGCCCCCCAGAAGCCCGCGCTCGGGCCGCCGCTCCATCAGCCAGGCTCCGTTACAGTGGCCAAGCCAGACCACCCCCTGGCGAACCGGCTTGTCGCCCTTGGGCAGCTTGCGCGGCAGGTCGGCCTGCACCCCGGCGGCACGGGCGGCGCAGGCGTGGTTCCAGGGGCAGATCCCGCAGGCGGGTGAGCGCGGCGTGCAGATCGTGGCACCAAGATCCATCACCGCCTGGGCATAGTCGCCAGGCCGGTCGGACGGGGTCAGGCTTTCGGCCAGCGCCACCAGTTCGGGCTTGGCTGCCGGAAGCGGGGCTTCCACCCGGAACATGCGCGACATCACCCGTTCGACATTGCCGTCGACCACAGTCGCCACTTCGTCAAAGGCAATCGCCGCGATGGCCGAGGCCGTGTAGGGCCCGATCCCCGACAGGGTCAAAAGCCCCTCGCGCGTTGCAGGGAAGCGCCCTTGATGCTCGGCCACGACGGCACGGGCACATTTCAGAAGGTTCCGGGCCCGGGCGTAATAGCCAAGCCCGGCCCATTCCCCCATGACATCGGCATCCGGTGCGGCTGCCAGGGCTGCGACATCCGGCCAGCGGGCGGTGAAGCGGTGGAAGTAGTCCCGCACTGCCGCGACAGTGGTCTGCTGCAGCATCACTTCCGACAGCCAGACACGATAAGGATCAGGCCGGACCCCTGCTGACCGGTCTGACGGCGAAACCCGCCAGGGCATCACCCTTGCATTCCGGTCGTACCAGGACAGAAGCTGGCTGCTGAGGTCGGCTAGGGACATTTCCATGCGTCCAACATAGCCGGACCAGAAGCGGCGGCCAGAGGGTGCTTCACCCCCGCGTCACGCAATCTTTATGCGCCGGGCCTGCTGTCACCACTGGCGGGGCGACGGGGCTGCGGTAGAATGGTGGCAAGGAAACCGCGAGCAGATGGTCAAGAAACCCCTGTCCCAGCCCAGTGCCGAACGTCGCCAGCGCGGCTTTGAACCGGCATTCGGCCTGATGAAGGATCCTGTCCGCGTGGCGGGCGAAGCGCGGGGCTTTGCCGTCGCGCGCCTGCTGACGCATTGGGCCGAGGTTGCCGGCAGCGAACTGGCCGGCAAGACCCGACCGGTCAAGATCAGCTATGCCCGGGGGGGTGCCGAAGGCGGGTTCGGGGCAACGCTCACGCTTTTGGTCAAGGCGGCCGAGGCGCCGATGGTGCAGATGGCGCTGCCCGTCCTGAAAGAGCGGGTGAACGCGGTCTACGGCTATGCCGCGATCAGCCATATCCACCTGACCCAGACTGCCCCCATCGGCTTTGCCGAAGGCCAGGCCGAATTCACCCCGGCCCCCAAGGCCCCGAAAGCCCCAGATCCCGCCACCCTCGCCAAGGCGCAGACCGCAGCCGAGGGTGTGGAAGACCCTTCGCTGCGCCTGGCGCTTGAACAGCTGGCGCAAAACATCTTAACTCGCCCCCGATCCTGACGATCGGTAGGAAAAAGGACGCCGACCCATGATGAAACTCAACCGCCGGGCCATGATCGCCCTTGCCGCTGCCGCGACCGCGGCCATGACCCCGGCCCTCGCACAGGAAGCGGCGCCCGCCGAGCCGGGGGATTTCTCGCTGGGTTCGCCCGATGCGAAGGTGAAGATCGTCGAATATGCAAGCTACACTTGTCCGCATTGCGCGGCCTTTCATGCGACTGTCTTCAAGGATCTGAAGAAGGACTACATCGACACCGGCAAGGTCCACTTCACGCTCCGCGAAGTCTACTTTGACCGCTATGGCCTCTGGGCGGCGCTGGTTGCCCGGTGCGGCGGCGACATGCGCTATTTCGGCATCCACGACATGCTGTTTGACCAGCAGAAGGAATGGGCCGCTTCCGAAGACCCGGCACAGGTTGTCGAGAACCTGAAGACCATCGGCCGGGCTGCGGGCCTTGAGGATGCGGCAATGGACGCCTGCCTCAACGATACGGCAACCGCTGAAGCCATGATCAAGCGCTTCCAGACCAACATGGAAGCCGATGGAGTCAAGGGCACCCCGACGATCTTCGTGAACGGCACGATGCATTCCAACATGCCCTATGACGAGCTGAAAGCGATCATCGAAGAAGAGCTCGCGAAGTAAGATGGCCGCGCCGCTGGAAGGCATCCGCGTCATCGAACTGGCGCGGATTCTGGCCGGACCCTGGGCCGGTCAGACACTGGCCGACCTCGGGGCCGATGTGATCAAGGTCGAGGCTCCGGAGGGCGATGATACCCGCCGCTGGGGCCCGCCCTTCATCGAGGCGGGGGGCGAGAAGACCGCCGCCTACTTCCACAGCGCGAACCGGGGCAAACGGTCGATCACCTGCGACTTCCGCACGGCCGAGGGGCAAGAGGTGGTCCGCCGTCTGGTGGCCGACGCCGATGTGGTGATCGAGAATTTCAAGGTCGGTGGGCTGGCGAAATACGGCCTTGATTGGGAGTCCCTGCGCAAGGTGAACCCCCGGCTGATCTATTGTTCGATCACCGGATTCGGGCAGACCGGCCCCTATGCCCACCGTGCGGGCTATGACTTCATCATCCAGGGCATGTCCGGGTTGATGAGCGTCACCGGCCCCGCCGATGGCCAGCCGCAAAAGGTGGGCGTGGCGGTCACCGACATCTTCACCGGCGTTTATGCCGCCACGGCGATCCTTGCTGCGCTGGTCCAACGGGGCCGCACCGGGGAAGGCCAACAGATCGACATGGCGCTTCTGGATGTCGCGACCTCGATCATGGCGAACCAGGCGATGAACTACCTCGCTTCGGGCAAGGCGCCGGGGCTGATGGGCAACGCGCATCCGAACCTGGCGCCCTATGCGGTCTTTGACTGCAAGGACGGCTGGCTGATCCTCGCCACCGGCAATGACGGGCAGTACCAGCGTTTGTGTGGGATCCTGGGCCTGCAGGACATGGCGACCGCGCCGAAGTTCCTGACCAACGCCGACCGCATCGCCAACCGCGAGGAGATGACCGCCCGGATCACCGCAGCGACGAAGCTTTGGGCCAAGGCCGATCTTCTCGCCGCCTGCGAGGCCGAGGGCGTTCCGGCCGGGCCGATCAATGATCTGGCCGAGGTTTTCGCCGATCCCCAGGTCGTGGCCCGCAAGCTGCAGATCGCCCCCGAAGGCCTGCCCGGTGTCCGGAGCCCGATGACCTTTTCCGGGGCAGACCTGGCGTTGGATCGTCCGGCACCCAGGCTTGGGCAGCATCAGGCGGAAGTGCTGGGCGAGGAAACCCCGCCCAGCCGATAGCTTGCCTCAGACGAAGCGGTTCCAGAGGTTCTCCAGCCGCTCTTGCCGCCCGGATTTCGGCTGCGGTTCCAGCTTCTCGGCGATGACGCGCGCGGCCGCTTCTTCCAGGCTGCCTTTCAGCATCGCCTTGGCAGCGGGCGCTTCCCAGCCCGCATAGCGCGCGGTCTTCGCGGCCTCCATCTCGCCCGACTCCAAGAGCGCCGCCGCCGCTTTCAGGGCGCGGGCGCAGGTGTCCATGCCACCGACATGGGCCAGGATCAGGTCTTCCGGGTCCAGACTTTGCCGACGGATCTTGGCGTCAAAGTTGGTGCCGCCGGTCGTATAGCCGCCCGCTTTCAGGATCTCGTAGAAGGCCAGCGCCTTTTCGGCATGGTTGTTCGGGAACTGGTCGGTGTCCCAGCCGGACTGATAGTCGTTCCGGTTCATGTCGATCGACCCGAAGATGCCCAAAGCCGCCGCCAGCGCGATCTCGTGCTCAAAGCTGTGCCCGGCAAGGATCGCATGGCCCTGTTCGATATTGGTCTTCACTTCCTTTTCCAGGCCGAAGTCCTTCAGGAATCCATAGACCGTCGCCACGTCATAATCGTACTGGTGCTTCGAGGGCTCCTGCGGCTTCGGCTCGATCAGGATCGTGCCCTTGAAGCCGATCTTGTGCTTGTATTCGACAACCTGCTGCAGGAAGCGCCCCGCATGCGCCCGCTCGGCCTTGAGGTCGGTGTTGAGCAGCGTCTCATAGCCCTCGCGCCCACCCCAAAGCACATAGTTCTGCCCGCCCAGACGGTGCGTGACATCCATGTTCGCCTTCACCGTCGCCGCCGCATAGGCGTAGACATCCGGATCGGGGTTGGTGGCCGCACCGGACATCCAGCGGCGGTGGCTGAAGAGGTTCGCGGTGCCCCAGAGAAGCTTGGCCTTGTGCTTGGACTGCTTGCCTTCCAGGTAATCCGCGATGTCGTTCAGGTTCTTCAGGCTTTCGGCGAAGGTGGCGCCTTCCGGCCGGGCATCGGCATCATGGAAGCAGTAGTAGGGCACGCCCAGGATATCGAACATCTCAAAGGCGATATCGGCCTTGAGCTTGGCCAGCGCCATCCCGTCACCGAACCAGGGGCGCTCGAAGGTCTGGCCACCGAACGGGTCGCCGCCCGGCCAGGCGAAGCTGTGCCAATAGGCGACGGCAAAGCGCAGGTGATCCTCCAGCCGCTTGCCCATGACCACTTCATCGGGGTTGTAATGCCGGAAGGCGAATTCGTTCGTCGAAGACGGGCCTTCGTACTTGATGGCGGGGATGCCCTTGAAAAAGTCGGTCATGTCAGATCCTTGATGGCAGATTGGGCGGCGCGGAAACGGGTATGCCCCGCGTCGAAGGCGTCTTTCAGCGACAGATCGGGCTCGATCACGCGGGCGATCTGCGGCAGCGTGGCAATCTCGGCCCCGGCCCCCGTCGCGGCCATCAGGCCCAGGCGCGCGGCGCCGAACGCGCCACCGAAATCGCCGGCGACGGGCAACTGCACCGGGCAATCCAGGGCGGTCGCGATCAGCTTCAGCCAGTAGTCCGAACGCGACCCGCCACCGACCGCCAGCAGGTGCCTTAGACTTGTGCCCGTCGCGGCCAGGGCATCGCGGCTGTCCCGGATGGCATAGGTCACGCCCTCCAGCACGGCGCGGGTCGCAGCCTGACGGTCCGTCGCGTGTTCAAGCCCGATGAAGGCCCCGCGCACGCTTGCCGAATTCAGCGGCGTCCGCTCACCGCCCAGATAGGGCAGGAACAGGGTCTTCCCAGGCGCCTGGACGGTCCCAAGCTCGCCGGTCAGCGTCGCGGCATCGGCTCCGACCAGCCCGGCGTACCAGTTCAGCGCGTCGGTTGCCGCCAGGATCACGCCCATCTGGTGCCAGGTGTTTGGCAGCGCATGGCAGAATGTGTGCACTGCCGTCGCCGGATCGGGCTGATAGCCGTCATTGGCGGCAAACAGCACCCCACTGGTGCCGAGGGAGACAAAGGCCTCGCCCGCCCGGACCACGCCGACGCCCACACCCGATGCGGCATTGTCCCCGCCGCCACCCGCGACCACGACGCCTTTCGGCAGGCCCCAACGGCTGGCGAGTGCAGTGCGAAGTGTGCCCGAGACTTCGGAGCCCTCGACAAGCCGCGGCATCTGGCCACGGCTGAGCCCGGTCGCAGACAGAAGCTCGTCCGACCAGTCACGCCTGGCCGTGTCAAGCCAACTGGTCCCGGCGGCATCGGACATCTCGCCCACATGTTCGCCGGTCAGCCAGTAGCGCAAATAATCCTTTGGAAGCAGGACCTTGGCCACACGGTCCCAGATCCCGGGCTCGTGGGTCCGGACCCAGACAAGCTTGGGCGCCGTGAAGCCGGGGAAGACGATGTTTCCGGTCAGTTTGCGGAACTTCGGGTCCGCATCCAGCTCTGCGGCTTCGACGTGGGCGCGGGTATCGTTCCACAGGATGCAGGGGCGCAGGACCTCGTCCCCGGCATCAAGCAGCGTCGCGCCATGCATGTGGCCCGAAAGCCCGATGCCGCGGACCTTGCCAAGGCCCTTGGCCGACAGCCGGTCAAAGACCGTCTCGGCCGCCGTGATCCAGTCGGAGGGCGCCTGTTCGCTCCAGCCCTCATGCGGGCGTTGGACCGTCAGCGGCGCGGTGGCTTCGGCGAGGACAGACTGGTCCTCGCCGATCAGTACGCCTTTCAGGCCGGACGTCCCGAGATCCAGCCCGATATACATCACGCGGCCAGATGTGCGGGTTTCTTGCCCAGGATGATCATGCCCAGGATGTCGTCATCGGTGACCTCGTTCACGTTCACCGTGCCGACGAGCTGGCCGTTCTTCATCACGCTGGCCCGGTCGCAAAGCTTCATGACGTTGTGGATGTCATGCTCGATCAGGAAGATGCCGAGGCCCTGGGCCTTCAGCTCCTGGATCAGCTCGGCCACCATCTGGGTCTCGTGCGGGCCCAGCGCAGCGGTCGGTTCGTCCATGATCAGGATCTTGGCGTTGAAGTAGACGGCGCGCGCGATGGCGACTGACTGCCGCTGACCGCCCGAAAGCGCGTTCACCGGCACGTTGAACTTGCGGAAGTTCGGGTTCAGGCGACCCATGATCTTCCGCGTCTCGGCCTCCATCTTCGATTCGTCCACGAAGCCGAAGCTGTTCACCAGCTCGCGGCCGAGGAACAGGTTCGACGCGGCATCGAGGTTATCTGCCAGCGCAAGCGTCTGGTAGATTGTCTCGATGTTCTGGGCCCGGGCGTCGCGGGGGTCGTTGATCTCGACCTCCTGCCCGTTGATCAGGATCTGCCCCGAGTCCTTCTTGTAGGCGCCCGAAAGGCATTTGATCAGCGTCGACTTGCCCGCGCCGTTGTGGCCCAGAAGGCCCACGACCTCGCCGGGGTAAAGGTCAACCGTGACGTGA
>JAEULQ010000032.1 GCA_016792685.1 Tabrizicola sp.
CGGGCCGCCGACCGATCCGAAGCTCAGGTTCGTCGGGAAGCGGATTTCGTGAAAGGCCATGATTTCTCCTCACCGGTTGCGCTGGCCACGCGCAAGCGCGCGACTGACCTGTGCGGCCACTTGGGTCTGGCTGCGCTGGAAACCCTGAACATCAGGGGTCGAGATGTTCATCACCACATTGACCGCGCGTCCGCCGGCGGATTGCACGCCAAGCCTGCCGTCCGGTCCGCGGGCCAGCGGCATGATCGCTTCCGGGCCTGCTTCACCCATCATTCCGCGCCCTCCACGCATCGGGAACGCTGTTGGCGAAGCAACAACACCTCCCCTCGCGAAGGGCATTACCTTACCCTGGCTGAACGCCCCGCCATTGGCGAACGGCATCCCCGCACCCATGACACCCGCCAGCCCCTGCGCCAGAAACCCGCCCAGGGCTCCAGTAACCGGCTTGATCGCGATGGAATAGACCGAGTCCACGATCGTGCTCGCCACGGTCTTCAGGGCGTCGTTCAGCTTCATCCCGTCGAAGACCAGACCGTCAAAGGCCTTCCTCAAGCCCCCGCTGATCCCGCTTGACAGTGTGTTCACCTCGCGGCCGGTAAAGATCATCGTCTCCCGCATCCGCGAAAGCTCGCCATCGAACGCCGCCACCATCGACACGGAGGACCCCAGCTGCGCCTCAAGCGCCTGGAGCTGCTCCTGCATCGTTCCGATATCCGCCATCGCGCTCATCCTTCCTCACATCGGGAAACGCGGCCGCCAATTCGGCCAACCGCGCGCGTGTCAGGGGCGGGACCAGACTGTCCCGCCCCAGCATGATCCGCAGCTCGACCGGGGTCAGCCGCCAGAAGACCGCCGGCTCCAGCCCCAGCCCATGCAGGCCCGCCTGCATCAGCCCGCGCCAGTCGATCCCGCTCATGGCTCGCCGGGCAACGAAAACGCCCGTGCCAGAAGCTCGGCTGCTGCCCGCGCCGCCTCGACAGGCCCACCACCAATCTCGACCCGCAAAAGATCGCGGGCCGTGCCCTGCCAGCCCCCACCCCGCAAGCCCGCGACGATCAGCGCCAACACGTCGCGGGTGCTGAACCGCCGGTTCTCGAACCGCTCGACCAGGTCCAGCAAGGTCCCGGTCTCCAGCGCCTCTTCCAGCTCGGCCAAGGCGCCCAAAGTCAGCTTCGCCACATGGCGCTGGCCATCGAGCCAGATCGCCACTTCACCGGTCCAGGGGTTCGCCATCAAAGCGCCGTGAAGGTCAGCGCCCCGGCCGAGGCCATGGCCATCTCGTAGGTCGCCTCGTCATTGTGGCTGCCCGAATATTCGATCGAGGTGATCTGGAACGGCCCTTCGATCACGCCGAAACTCGGGATCACCACCTGGAAATCCGGGATCTCGCCGTTGAAGAACACCTGGCGCGCGCGCTCGTCGGTGTTCTCGTCGCGAAAGACGCCCGAACCCGAGATCGAGGCCGATTTGACCCCTGCCCCGGCCAGAAGCTCGCGCCAACCGCCCTGGCTTTCCAGGCTCGTGACATCGACCGATTCCGTGTTGAAACTGATCCGCGTCGCCCGCAGGCCCGCGATGGTGACGAACTGGCCGTCCCCGGTCTGGTCGATCTTGATCAGCAGATCCTTGCCGCTTTGCACAGCCATAGTCGCTCTCCGTTTGGAAGGTGTCAGGGGGGCGTCAGAGTTGAATCCGCGCCCGGAAGGTCAGGTCGATCCGCCGCGTCTCGCCCTCTTCGATCCGCCGGGCCGAGGCGCGCACGAAGAAAAGACTGACGAGTTGTCCCCGGCTCAGGGTCAAAGGCGCGCCGACCAGCGCGTCCGAGATATCGGCGGCGATGGTCTTGATCGACAGAAAGCCGGTCGCATCAGTGATCACGCTGATCACCATCTGATGCTCGGCGCCCGCGCCCGACTTGTCGGACTGGTCACGCGCTTCCTCCGGGCCGATCAACACGAAGGTCCCAGTGGCGTTCGGTGGTACCGCATCATAGGTCGCGACCCCGGCCAGTGCGGGCCAGCCGGTCAAGCGCTGGAAAACCGCCTGCTGCAGGGCAGGCGCTGCACCGTAGCTCATTTCGGCACCTCCTCGCGTGAAAAGCAGGTCAGGTAGCGGCCATCCGGATCGCGCTCGGTCACTGCCTGGATCAGGAAGAGCCGCGTTCCCTCGCGGAACCGCTGCCCCGGCTTCGGCCGCGAGGGCGCACCGACCGGCGTCCCGCGAACCGTCACCCGATAGGGCACGGCCGAAAGCATCCGCTCTTCCCCCAGGACATCGCTTCCAGATCCAGGCAGCACTTCTGCGAACACCGTCCCCAGAGCCGTCCAGACCGAGGAAAAACCGCCCGCGCCATCGGGAGTGCGCACCACCCCTTCAAGCACCAGCGTCCGATTCAGATGCGGGGCGTTCATTTCTTGCCCCCACCCAGGATCCGAACTGTGCGCCAACGCTCGATCAGCGTCACCACCCCGAACGGAAGGCCCGCCGCCTGCGCGCCGTCATCATGCCGGTGCTCATAGTATTCCCCGGCCAGCAGCAGCACCGCCTGCCGCAGATCTACCGGCACATCGGTCCAGGCCGAACCGAACCCGGCGTCGAACACCACCTTCACCATCCCCTCGCTCGGGATGGTCGGTAGCGCCATGCCTCGGCCCGCCAGGCGGGGCCGGTGCAGGTCCGGGATCAGCCGGTAAGCTGCTGCCGGCACCACCACCTCACCGCCAGCCGCATCTACCAGCGTCACGCTGACTATCCCTTGGACAGGCGACACCGGCAGCGCCTGCTCGACATCGCGCCAGCAGTCCAACACCCAAAGAAACCGGCGCTGGAACAGCATCTTGCCGATCCGTCCCTCGATCGCCGCCATCGCGGCGCGAAGATAGGCCTCGATCAGCCCGTCCTGCAGCCCATCATCGGCAAAGCCGCTGCCCATACGCAGATGGTCCTTCATCTCTTCCACCGGCAAGGCCACCGAGGGCACCGGGGTTTCTTCGGTCAACATCATGATCAGATCTCCGCCCGCGGCCGGGCCCGTTGCGATATGCGAGGCACGGGGATAGGCCCGGCCCCCGACGGGGACCGGGCCAAGGGCTTACGACACTGCGATCTTCAGAAGCTTGATCGCCGCGTAGTCGACAATGTCCGCACCAACACGCTTGTTGGCGTAGAAGAGGACGTTCGGCTTGGCCGAGAACGGGTCGCGCAGGATCCGCAGGTCCGGACGCTCCGCGATCGTATAGGCGGCGCGGAAATCACCGAAAGCGATCGCATAGGCGTTGGCCGCAATGTCGGGCATGTCCTCGCTGACCAGGACCGGATAACCCATCAGCCGCGACGGCTCACCCGCCGCTAGGCCATCCGACCACAGGAAGCGACCATCGGCATCCTTCATCTTGCGCACCGCGCCCACGGTCTTCGAGTTCATCACGAAGGTGCCGTTCGCCCGGTAATCCGCGCCCAGCGCATAGACCAGGTTGATGATGCAGTCGGCCGGGTTCGAGGCCGCAAAGTCCGAAGCAGCCCCAGTCGGGACATAGCCGATATTGCCCCAGGTCCACGACGCATTCGCCACCTTGGTCGGCAGCAAGATGCCCTTCGGCTTGTCGACACCATCGCCGTTAATGAAGGCCGCAGCCTCAGCGCGGATGAAGCGGGTCGCGATCTTTTCGGCGAGCCAGCCTTCCACGTCAAAGGCGCTGTCATCAAGCAGGCGCTGGCTGGCCTTCGGCATCGCCGCCAGCTCGTGCAGCTTGATCGAGACGCGCTCGATCACCGGGGTCGCGGTCTCGGCGGTCGCGGCCGCTTCGGTCGCCCAACCCGAACCCACCTCGCTGCGGTCGACGATCACGTCGAACGAGGTCGCCTCGACCTGCACCACATTTGCCACCGACCGCAGGGACGAGGTCGACAGCAGCATCGACTGGATGCGTTCCGCGGTCTGGGGGTCGACCAGATAGCCGCCATCGGCGGCGACAGCGGTCGACATCGCCTTGCCTTCCAGGGTCAGGCCACGCAGGCCATCGTCATCGCCGCTGCGCAGATAGGCGTTGAACGCCTTCTGATGCGGGGCTTCCACCTCCGCACGGGCCGAAAGCGCCGGGCGGCCATAGGACATCGTCTTTGCGTTCAGCATGGTCAGTCGCTCTTCCTGATGTTTCAGCGTTGATTTCACTTCTTCCTGAAAGCTGCTGAATTCCTTCAGGAAACCGGCCATGGCGGCCTTCGCCTCCGCAGCCGGCGATAGGACCGTGGACATAGCTTCCCCGGTCCGAGCCTTCGTCTCGGTCATTCCGAACACCCTTTCGTTGCTGATGGGACGCCGCGCTATCGCCCGGCCAGACTGCGGCGCGCGTCCTCGAAGACCGCCGCCATGTCGCGCCAGTCGTCGTCCAGGGCCTCCGCCTTGGCCGCGACCCGCGCCTCGGGAAGCATCGGAAAGGTCACCAGCGAGACCTCCCAGAGCTCCAGCTCGGACAAGTGGCGCTGCCCCTTGCCGTCACGTTCCGCCTTGACCGTCCGGTAGCCGATGGACAGCCCGTCAATCGCCCCCGCTGCCAGAAGCGCCGCCACCTCGCGACCCTTCTCGACTTCGGTCAGGATGCGGCCCTTGACCCACAGGCCGGTCGCATCCTCGCGCACCTCATCCCAGACACCAATCGGCTGGCCCGGGTCATGCTGCCACAGCATCTTGACCCGCCCCCCACGGCCTGCCAACCGCTTGAGGCTCGCCGCATAGGCGCCCTTCTGCACGACGTCGCCGCCCTGGTCGGTCTTGCCGAACAGCGAAGCATAGCCTTCCACCACATGCCCCTCGCTCACCACCAGGCCCTTCTCGGGCTGGTGGAACTTGCGCTCGGGTGCTCCGTATTCCGTCATCGCTTCACCTCATCGCTGCCTGGATGACCGTCTCGGCCATCTGCGCCAACAGGAACGCCGCCACACCGTAGACGCCGACCCAGATCCGCTTCTCCAACCGCTCCAGCGTCGCCTCGATCAGTCCGAGGCGATATTCCAGCCCCGCCCAGCGCTCTTCGGCCACCCGCTCATTCGCCTCGATCCTGGCCGCTGCCGCATCGAAGCTTTCATAGACAAAGCGCGAGCCACCCTCGCCGCGCCGCGCCGTCATTCGCCCTCCACCAGCTTCGGCAGGCCCAGAAGCACCCGCTTTTCTGCGACGGACAGGAAATCGGCCGAAGCAATGCGCGCCCATTGCTGATCGCGTTCGCTGGCCAGCGCGGGCACCTGGTCAAGATCGGGCTTCAGCTCTACCGCCTCCCCCGCAAACCGCGACAGCCAGTGGGCCAGGTCAGCCATGACCTTGGTCGCCAGCGGCAACACTGTCAGCCGGTAGAAGGCACGGTTCGCTTCCTGATAGTTGGAATAGGTCGCGTCCCCCGGGATCCCCAGCAGCATCGGCGGCACGCCGAAGGCGATCGCGATCTCCCGTGCGGCCGCTTCCTTGGTCTTCTGGAACTCCATGTCCGAAGGGCTGAAGCCCATCGGCTTCCAGTCGAGCCCCCCTTCCAGCAGCATCGGCCGCCCTGCGTTCCGGGCGCCCTGATGATGCGCTTCCATCTCGCTCACCAGGCGCTCGTACTGGTCCGAGCTCAAAGAGGCCGCCCCATCCGCCCCTTTGTAGACAATCGCTCCCGAAGGCCTTGCGGCATTGTCCAACAGAGCCTTCGACCAGCTCGACGCACTATTGTGCACGTCCACCGCCACCGCTGCCGCCTGCATCGGCGAGAAGCCGTAGTGGTCGTCCATCGGATGGAAGGTCTTCAGATGGCAGATCGGGCTCAGCTCGCCCGTCACATCATAGCGATGCGTCCGCCCGCTGACGGTGTAGTCATAGGCCACCGGCCAGCCATCCGCGCCCGGCACCAGGTTCATCCGGTCCGACCGCAGCACATGCAGTTCACCCGGCACTGCACCTGCACCCGGAACCGCCTCGACATAGGCGTTCCCCGCCAGAAGGAGATAGCCGTAGACCGCCTCCAGAAACTCTGCCCGCCCTTGCGCGCCGTTCGGGCGACTGATCAGCACCAGGACAGGATGGGTGTCGAACCGCTGTTCGCTTGTCTGGCACACCAGGGGCAGCGCCGCCGCCGCCTCAGCAATCAGCCGCACGACGCGAAAGCCGACCGGGTTGCCCTGAAAGCCGGTGCGCGTCAGGCTGGCCGTGTCCCGCGGGCTCCAGGCGACGCGGCCCGCATTGCCCCAGGCGACCACCCGGCCCACGGCACTGGCCTTGCGCTCCGGCACGGCCTCAACGGGCGCCTTCCGCAGAAAATCGAACACCATCCTTGCGCTCCTTCATCGCTCGGGCCATGCGCGCCCATTCGGGTCGCCCGAAGGCACCCGGCCATATGACCCGTCAGGTCGGAAAATCTCTTAAAGCGACCGAACGCTCGGCCGGATCTCCGGCAACGGGCTGATCATCAGATCGGTCAGCGCCCAGACCAGCGCATCCAGCCGGTCGGGCGAACCCTTGCCCTGCCAGCCCTGCGCCGTCATCTTGCCCATCTGCTCTTCTAGCTCGCCAAGCCCGCGCACATGCACCACGCGGCCCTGTTCATACAAAGCCGCCACCGGCTCGGCCCGCAGCATCTTGGCCTTCGTCGCATGCACCGCCCGGAACGGCACCAGCGGGTCGATCATCCGCACCATCTGCTCGACCAGATCCCCGCCCTGGTTTACCTCGGCCACCAGCCGTTCTGCCCCGTGCCTCTCCATCGCCGCCAGCGCCGCCCGCGCCCAGCCCTCCGGCGATGCGCCCTTGACCGACGCGTCCTCCAACACCACCGCCCGCCAGTCCTTCGGCGCGCCCCTGGTGTCGGCCCCGACCACGACGATCCCGCATTCGTCGCTCTTCTTGTGCGAGGTCACGGGCGGGTCCACCGCAACCACCACCCGGTTCACCTCCGCCTTCGCAGCACCCTGTGCCGCTTCCAGCATTTCCAGTGTCCAGAGCGCCCCTTCCAGATCCTCGACCAGAACTCCCTCCAGCTCCTGTCGACCCAGCCGTGTCCCGCCATAGCGCGCCTGCACTTCGGCCAGAAAGCTTTCGGCCAGATAGGCCCGGTTCGCCTCTGTCGGCGCATGGGTGATCACCGTCGAGGGGTTCTTCAGGATCGCCTTCAGGACCCCCACATTCCGCGGCGTTGTCGTCACCACCTGCCTGGGGTTCTTCCCCAACCGCAGTGCAAACTGCAACTGGTCCCAGGTGTCGGCCCCTTTCTTCCACTTGCCCAACTCGTCTGCCCAGGCTGCATCGAACTGCGGTCCACGCAGGGCCTCGGGCTCGTGGGCAGAGAAGACCTGCGCCACCGCCCCATTAGGCCAGACCAGTTGACGCTTCGAAGCCTGCCACTCAGGCTTCCGATCCGGGGGCGAGCAGGCGATGATCCCGCTATCCCCCATCACCATCACATCCCGGACCTGATCCAGCGTCTCGCCGATCAGGGCCACCCGCTTGGCCCTGCCCGGATCGTCCGACCCTGCGCCCTCGACCTGCGACCGCACCCATTCCGATCCGGCCCGCGTCTTTCCGGCACCGCGTCCGCCCATGATCACCCAGGTCTTCCACTCTCCCCGCGGTGGCAGCTGATGCGGCAGTGCCCAGAACTCGAAGATCCAGGGCAGCGCCAGAAGCGCGTTCTGGCTCAGCGAGCCCAGGAATTCATCCACTTCCTCCGGCGTTGCGGAGGCAAGCCAGGCGGCGCCCGATTTCAGTTCGGGCTCCTTCAAGGTCGAGCGACCCGCCGGCTCCGACGTGACCGGCAATCTGCTTGCGGAGTTTGTCAACTTTCCCTCTCTCTTCCAGCACCTGGACCGCTGTCGCGCGAAGATCGCGGATCGCTGCCTGGGCCGCCCTGACTTCGGTGAACTCTCCGGCCCGAAGGGCTTCGATGGTGCGATAAAGCTCCATCACTGCCAGGCCGTAGAAACTCTCTGTGGCCCCCAGAACGTCCTCTGGCGACGGGCCATCCCCCGTAAACCTCACTGTCATCTAGACCCGTCCACCTCTCATGCCGCCCCCCGCACGAGCGAAATGGAAAAGCGGCCGACGGGTTGCCCCGGGCCGCTTCGACACTTCTTCTAGCATGCCTGAATTGTTACATCAGACCGCGCGCTGAGTCAAGCTAAAACGACGCACAATCAATGACTTGCCGTGCGTACCCTTTACCTTTCGTTAAGCATCAGTCGCCCTGGACACCCGTTTCGCCCTCGGTCCCGCGCTCCGCCTCGATCGCGCGCCAGCGGGCCACGTTCTCATTGTGCTCCTCCAGCGTTTCGGCAAATGCATGGCCGCCGGTCCCGTCAGCCACGAAGAACAGGTAATCGGTCTCGTCCGGCGCCATCGCTGCCCTGATGGCCTCGGCCCCCGGATTGGCAATCGGGGTCGGCGGCAAGCCGTCGATGACATAGGTGTTCCACGGCGTCTCACGCCGCAGCTCGCTCTGTCGCAGGCCCCGGCCCAGCACGCCCTCGCCCTTGGTGATCCCGTAAATCACCGTCGGGTCGGTCTGCAGCCGCATCCCCTGCTGCAGCCGGTTGACAAAGACGCTTGCCACCCGCCCGCGCTCGTCAGGAACCCCGGTTTCCTTCTCGATGATCGAGGCCATGATCAGCGCTTCTTCCGGCGTGTCATAGGGCAGGCCTTCGGCCCGGGCCGCCCAGGCCTCGGCCAGGATCGCCGCCTGTTTCTCGGTCATCTCCGCGATCAGCGAACCACGTTCCGCGCCACGCTCGACCTCGTAACCGCCCGGAGCCAGACTGCCCTCCGGTGGCACAGTCTCCACCGAGCCCTGCAGGAAATCTGCCTTGAGCAGCGCATCCACCACCTGCCAACTGGTCACGCCCTCGGCCACGGTGATGCGGAACACCAGTGCCGGGTCATCGGACACATCAAGATACTCCGGCGGCAGCGGGTCCGCCCCGGCATCAAATCGTGCCACTTCAGCATAGAAATTGGTCGTCAGGTCCAACTCGCTCAGCACGACATCGGCCTTTGTCACCCCGATCCTGAAGTTCAGGTCGCGCCCGCAGGTCGACTTGCCCGTGGCCGTGATGGCCTCCAGCACTTCCGACA
The DNA here is from genome assembly GCA_016792685.1 of Tabrizicola sp. Taxonomy (GTDB): domain Bacteria; phylum Pseudomonadota; class Alphaproteobacteria; order Rhodobacterales; family Rhodobacteraceae; genus Tabrizicola. The sequence continues at coordinate 9,092 of JAEULQ010000032.1, forward strand.
TGCTGGCCGCAGCCGGAACCATGTAGCTGCCGAACTTGAGATCGTCCGCCCGATCGGCATATTCCGCGCCAATGCGGAAAATCCGCGCATCGCTGATCGCGCCGCGCTCTTCCAGGTTGCGACTGACCGCCGACAGCGAAGCCCCGCGTTCGACCTCAAGACAGATCGGACTGGCCAGCGGTCCCGGCGCAAAGAATTCGTTCCGCCCCCAGGCAACCAGCGCGGCCATCGCGATCAGGATGACGATGAACAGCGTCAGCGCATTCGAGGCGACGGACCGCCACATCGCTCAGCGCACCTTGCCCAGGACAAGGCTCGCATTCGTGCCGCCGAAACCAAAGCTGTTGGACAGCGCCACGTCGATCTTGCGCTTCACTGCCTTGTTCGGCGCCAGATCCAGCTTCGGCGTCACGGCCGGATTGTCCAGGTTGATCGTCGGCGGCGCGACCTGATTGCGGATCGCGAGCACACAGAAGATCGCCTCGACCGCCCCTGCCGCCCCCAGAAGGTGACCGATGGACGATTTGGTCGACGACATCGTGGCCTTCGGCGCGTGATCGCCCAGCAGACGCTCCACTGCGCCAAGCTCGATCGTGTCGGCCATCGTCGAGGTTCCATGCGCGTTGATATAGTCAATGTCCGAAGCCTGCAGCCCAGCCCGCTTCAACGCAACCGACATGGACCGGAAACCCCCGTCCCCGTCCTCAGATGGGGCGGTGATGTGGTAGGCGTCGCCCGAAAGACCGTAGCCCAGCACCTCGCAATAGATCTTCGCGCCGCGTGCCTTGGCGTGTTCGTATTCCTCCAGGACCACGATCCCCGCGCCTTCGCCCATCACGAACCCGTCGCGGTCGGCATCATAGGGCCGGCTGGCCTTTTGCGGCTCATCTGCCCGCTTGGTCGACAGGGCCTTGCAGGCGTTGAACCCCGCGATGCCGATCTCCGAAATCGGGCTCTCCGCGCCACCAGCGACCATCACGTCGGCGTCGCCCCACTGGATCAACCGCGCCGCGTCGCCGATGGCGTGCGCCCCGGTCGAGCAGGCGGTCACCACCGCATGGTTCGGCCCCTTGAACCCGAAGCGGATCGAGACCTGGCCGGAGACCAGGTTGATCAGCGCGCCGGGAATGAAGAACGGGCTCACCCGCTTCGGGCCCTTCTCCTTGATCAGCACGGCCGTCTCGGCAATCGAGTTCAGCCCGCCGATGCCAGAGCCGATCATAACCCCGGTGCGAAGTTTTTCTTCCTCAGACGGGTTCTCCCAGCCGGCATCACGCACGGCCTGCACAGCGGCCGCCATCCCGTAGATGATGAAGTCATCCACCTTGCGCTGCTCTTTAGGCTCCATCCAGTCATCGGCGTTGAAGGTGCCCTCCGACCCATCCCCCACGGGGATTTCGCAAGCATACTGGGTGACGACATTCGTGGTGTCGAACTTGGTGATCGTCCCGGCCCCCGATTGCCCGGCGATGAGACGGCTCCAGGTCTCCTCCACCCCGCAGGCAAGCGGAGTGACCATTCCAAGACCCGTGACCACGACACGACGCATGCTGTTCTCCCTTTGGCAAGGCTTTCCCCGGGTGATACACGGCCCCCTTTGGGCGCGCAACCTTGGGGCTGTGATCTGGGCGGGTTCGGGGCTTTGGTGTCCCTAATCATGGGGCCCAGCGCATTGGCCGCACCCTAGAGCGGCCTTGAACCGACCTTCCTGAATTCGGGACCCGTCAGGCAGTCGACCGTCAGCAAGATCTCGCTCAAGCCTCTGAAGCGCAAGGGATCATGACCGGTCATCCCCTTCACCTTTTCAACGCGCAGATAGACCGTGTTCGGATGCCGACCCAACCGCCGCGCCGCCTGCTGCAGGTTCATGTCGGCCTCGGCCATGGCCCGCAATGTCTCCAGCAACACCGGCTCGGCGGCCAACCGCGCCGCCCAATCGGGCAGAGTTGCGCGCACTTGCCCCGCACCGGCATGGACCAGAAGCAGCTGCAACGGCAGGTCGCCAAACCGTACCAGCCGGGCGTCGCGATCCGCAAAGCCAAGCGCCACTTGCGCCTCTCCCAGCGCCTTTGGCACGAAAACGGTCGCCGGGTGATCCCGGCTCAGCCCGACGATCACCGATGGCCCCAACATCGCAAGCCGTTCTTCGGCCCGCTCCGACAAATCACTTTCCGGCGCCGTCCAGCCGGACTGTCGCCGCCGGTCGGCCAGCACGGCGACCGCGACATCGCCACGAACGCCCGCCAAGGTACGGATGCGGGTGGGTGCCATCGCGTCGCCGATTGCTGCAACGATGCGCATGACCCGCGCCGGGTTCTCCATTTCCGCGACTTGCGCCGCCCGGACCACCGCAACGGCATAGACCTGACGCTGGTCCAGGAATCCTGCCCGGCGCAATACATCGGCCACGCGAGGATCGGCTTCATCATGCCCATCAAGCAAGATCGAGAGTAGCTCGCTCCGCCGGTCGCCCTCAGCCTCGGCCAGCCCCCGGGTATGGGCCACATATTCCGCGACCATCGCGCTGCTGACGGCTGACGTATAGGCCTGGGCAAAATCCAGAGCCGCGCCTTCATCGTGCAGGACATTCAGCAACCAATGCCCCACAACCCGCGCGCCGCTCTGATAGGCCCGCAACGTCATTTCCAGCGGGAAGCGCTGTTCGGCCCGAAGTCGCGCATGCTCACGGACAAAGCCAAGTTCCAGCGCGCCACCCGTAAGCAGGGCCGCAATCTGTCTGCCATGCGCAGCCGAATGGGCGCGCAAGCCAGGCAGGACATCCGGATTGCCCGACCGCAGAAAGCCCGGATGCTCTTCAAGTATCGCACGGGTCAGTTCTTCCTCGGTCAGTGGCGCAAGTGCTTCAGCGACCGATCCCGCAAGCGGGATCAACCCGCGACCCGCCAAGTCGCGAAGAACCTCATCCAAGGGGCGCGGTGCAGCCAGCATATGGGCATAGTACACAGTTCTTGCGGACTTCGACCCAGGAATCTTGCCATATCCTGCAAAGCCACTGTCGATATTCTCCAGAGTGCCAGATTTCCTGGCGATGGAGGATCAAATGGCAAAGTACATCTTCGCTTATCACGGTGTCGGCTCGATGGCGAAGGCCTCGGCCGAGGAAGTCAAGCAGGTGATGGATGCCTGGGGCGCCTGGTTCGGCTCGATGGGCAAGTCCGTCGTCGATGGCGGCAATCCCTGCGGCCCGTCCAGCACCGTCCGCCCCGACGGTTCCCTGGCTTCAGGTGGTGGCCCCAATCCGCTCAGCGGTTACAGCCTTGTCGAAGCCGCCTCGCTTGAGGACGCCCACCGAATGGCCAAGGGTTGTCCGATCCTGAAGGCAGGCGGAAGCATCGAAATCGCCCAGTGCATGGACATGTAGGGGTCAGTCCAGTCAGCCCCTGCCCGGGCTATCCCTGCCGGTCCACGATACCCATCACGGCGGCCAGAAGCTGCGCGGCCAAAGCCGCTCCCTGGCCGTCGATGTCGCGGTCCGGCATGAACTCAACCATGTCGAAGCCGACGATACGGGCCTTTTCGGCCACCCCGGCGATCAGCTCCAACACCTGCCAGTAGCCTAGCCCCCCAGCCGTCCGCCCGATGACGGCGGGCATGATTGACGGGTCCAGCGCGTCCAGATCCAGGCAGACAATCACTTCCGCCCCATCCGAGATCAGGTCCAGCGCCCGTCCGATGCCCGATCGCGCAACCTCGCCCGCCGGGACAAAGCCCACGCCCCAATCCTCGGCATCATAGACATCCTGCATCCGGGCCGAACCGATGCCGCGCTGACCAACCTGGATGATTGCATCGACGTGATCCATCTCCGACGCCCGCCGCATGGTCGAGGAAAGACCCAGACGTTCCCCCCCGACCTCGTCGCGCCAGTCGACATGTGCATCGATCTGCAGGATCGTGAACCCCCGGCCGCGCGCGCCGAAGGCCTCCAGCATCGGAATGGGCAGACTGTCGTCCCCGCCCAGCAGGATCGGCACCGCGCCGCGGTCCAGGATCTGACTGACCGCCCCGAAAATCCGCGCCCGGTTGCCGGCGGGGTCGGCAATGTCCTGCGCCAGGTCCCCCGCATCGACCGCCGAGACCCCTCCCGGAAAAACCGGTCCACCCAGATCAAAGTTCATATGACCAAGGTTCGCCGCATAAGCCGCCCCCGCAGCCCGGATCGCCGCAGGGCCGCCTGCGCAGTAAAAACCCACCGACGGGTAAGGTGTGCAACCATCCGCACCGATCAGCGCCATCCTTGCGGAAAGTCGCGACAGATCGCGGCACCGGGGGATGCCCAGGAAGGTCTCGACCCCGGCCGCGCCGAACATCGTGCCCAATGCGGTGTTGCCGGCCATGCGAACCTCCCCTTTCCAGGTCAGAGTGCCCCCCGACGACGCTCCGGCGCAAGCCGCAGTGCCGAACTTCGGCAAGCAGACGCCACCGAAGCGACCGGCGTCAACTGCGCAATGGGTAGCGATCGGCTTCCTGAAAGACGTCGATCACCCTCGTTCCGGCCGTTATCTTGGCTCCATGCAGCACACCTGCCGGAATGGAATAGCTGTCTCCGGGCCGATAGACGCGGGTGTCGCCACCGATGGTGAAGGTGATCTCACCTTCGACCACCGTGCCCCACTGTGCACCGTGGGCGTGCATCGGAAGCACCAAGTCCTTGTGAAAGGTGAAGAACACCACCAATCCCTGTTCCGACCGGATGGCTTGCGTGGCAACAACGTCGTCTGGGAATGGCACATCCAGTGCTGGGAAGGCGCGAAAGAAATCGGGAAACGCCATGGCATGCCCTTTCTGGCTCGGATCACGCCACTATACCCGCCGAAAAGCAAAAGGCACCCCAAAGGGTGCCTTTTGGTCCCAGAAGGGACGAATGCCTCAGGCGGCTTCCGAGATGAACTTCACCGCATCGCCGAAGGTCTGGATCGTTTCGGCGGCGTCATCCGGGATCTCGATGCCGAATTCTTCCTCGAAAGCCATGACCAGTTCGACCGTGTCCAGCGAGTCCGCGCCCAGATCATCGATGAACGAGGCCGATTCAGTGACCTTGTCCGCTTCGACGCCCAGATGCTCGACGACGATCTTCTTAACGCGATCAGCGATGTCGCTCATGTCCGTTCCTCTATCTTGGCTCGGGACTTCCCGGCCGTTCTCGTTCTACCCAATATCGGGCGTTGCTTGCCGGGGCAAGCGCCCGGTTTCTGATCCTGCGCGCCTATAGCAAGGGTCGAAGCGCATGGCAAACGCTTTAACCTGACTTGTGCGGCCCAGGGCTCAGACCATGGCCATGCCGCCATTCACGTGCAGCGTCGCCCCAGTGACATAGCCCGCTTCCGCTGAAGCAAGGTAAAGCACGGCCGCCGCGATCTCCTCCGGTTTGCCCATCCGGCCTGCGGGAACGGCACCGAGGATCCCCGCGCGCTGCTGTTCGTTCAGCTTGTCGGTCATCGCGGTCTCGATGAAACCCGGGGCCACGCAGTTCACCGTGATCCCCCGGCTCGCCACTTCCGCAGCAAGCGACTTGGACAGGCCCACCATTCCGGCCTTGGAGGCGGCATAGTTCACCTGCCCCGCATTGCCGGTCTGGCCCACGACGGAGGAGATATTCACGATCCGCCCCCAGCGCGCCTTCATCATCCCCCGGATCGCCGCGCGGCAAAGGCGGAACGTGGCTGTCAGGTTCACGTCGATCACCGCCTGCCAGTCCTCATCCGACATGCGCATGACGAGGCCGTCCTTGGTGATCCCGGCGTTGTTGACCAGGATATCGACCGCACCCATCGCTTCGACCGCCCGCTTCACCAGACCCTCGACGGCTTCGGGATCCGAAAGGTTGCAAGGCAACACATGGGCGCGACTGCCAAGCTCGGCCGCCAAAGCCTCCAGCGGTTCGGTGCGCGTGCCGGAAAGGCCAACCGTCGCACCGGCAGCGTGCAGCGCGCGGGCGATATCGGCACCGATCCCGCCCGAGGCACCGGTCACCAGGGCGCATTTGCCGTCAAGATTGAACATGAAGCTCTCCTTAGGCCTTGAGGGCAGCAATATCGTCGGGCGTGCCGACGGCGCGGGTCGTGGCCCCGGCGGCGATCCGCTTGATCATGCCGGACAAGGCCTTCCCAGCCCCGATTTCCCAGTATTCGGTCACACCGGCCTTCTCCATCCAGAGGACCGATTCCCGCCAGCGGACCGACCCGGTGACCTGGGCAATCAGCAGGTCGAGGATCCTGTCGGGCTCCATCACTGCCTCGGCGCGGACGTTGACGACGACCGGCACACGCGGCTTGGCAATCGGTACGGCGGCCAAGGCCTCGGCCATGACATGGGCGGCAGGCTGCATAAGGGCACAATGGAACGGAGCGGATACCGGCAACAGAAGCGCGCGCTTGGCCCCCTTGGACTTGGCAATCTCGACGGCACGTTCCACCGCCGCCTTGTGGCCCGAAACGACAACCTGCGCCGGGTCGTTGTCATTGGCGGCCTGGCACACTTCGCCCTGAGCCGCCTCGGCAGCAACCGCTGTCGCGGTCTCGAAATCCAGGCCCAAAAGTGCCGCCATCGCGCCGACACCCACAGGAACCGCCTCCTGCATCGCCTGGCCCCGGATGCGCAACAGACGCGCCGTATCCGAAAGGGTCAGCGATCCGGCCGCGCAGAGGGCCGAGTACTCGCCCAGGCTGTGGCCGGCGACAAAGCTCGCCTGATCAATTCCGAACCCCTCTGTCTCCAATGCCCGAAGCGCCGCGATCGAGGTCGCCATCAGAGCAGGTTGGGCATTCTTGGTCAGGGTCAGCTCGGCAATGTCGCCCTCCCAGATCAGCGCCGAAAGCTTTTCGCCCAAGGCTGCATCGACCTCGTCGAACACGGCCTTCGCGGCCGGATAGGCCTCGGCCAGGGCCTTGCCCATGCCGATGGCCTGTGCCCCCTGCCCTGGAAAGACAATGCGCGGCTCATGTTTCCCCCCTTGTTTCCTCTGCCTTACCGCGCCCGGACAGCCCGCGCAACGTCCGGCCTTGACTTGGGGGCCACCAACTTGACACATCGCGCGCCATGTCGCCCACCCTCCGCAAGATCATCTATGCCGTTAGCTTCGAGACGCTTGGCACGCTCGTGGCTTCCATTGGACTGGTCCTCATGTCGGACGCCGGCGCCAGATCCTCCTTCGTCATCTCTGCACTTGGCGCATTCGTCGCATTGGCCTGGAGCTTTGTCTTCAACTCGATCTTCGAGGCATGGGAGACACGCCAGTCCGTTCGCGGCCGGTCTTTCCGCCGCCGGGCCACGCATGCGCTCCTGTTCGAAGTTGGGCTTGTACTTCTTCTCGTGCCGACCATGGCCTGGTGGCTGCAGGTAAGCCTGATGCAGGCGGCTATCTACGAAGCGGGACTGATCGTTCTCTTCATCCTCTACACTTACGCCTTCACCTGGGGGTTTGACCGGGTTTTCGGCCTGCCGCAATCGGCCCGTTAGGGCTTGCGCGCAGGCGGCCAATCTGTATAAGGCCGCATCCTTCCGCTTATCCATGAACCGGCGATGCCTCTCGTGGACGGGCTGCGGAAGGGCTCTTGCCCGTCCTATGAAGCCGCCCTGAAACGAAGGAAGCCCGCATGCCTCTTTATGAGCATGTCTTTATTGCGCGTCAGGACCTGTCCAACACGCAAGCCGAAGGCCTTATCGAACACTTCTCGACCGTCCTCGCGGACAACGGCGGCAAAGTCGTTGAGAACGAGTACTGGGGCGTCAAGACGATGGCCTACAAGATCAACAAGAACCGCAAAGGCCACTATGCCTTCCTGAAGTCGGACGCGCCCGCCGCTGCCGTGCAGGAAATGGAACGCCTGATGCGGCTCCATGACGACGTCATGCGTGTCCTGACCATCAAGGTCGACAAGCACGGCGAAGGCCCGTCGGTCCAGATGCAGAAGCGCGACGAGCGTGACCGCGATGGCGAACGTTCCGACCGTGGCGACCGTGGTGGCTTTGGCGGCGAACGCCGTGAACGCCCGTCGTTCGGTGACCGCCCCGACCGTGGCGAGCGCCCGTCGTTCGGCGCTCCGCGTCGTTGATCTGAGAAAGGACCCATACCATGGCGAACAAGCCGTTTTTCCGCCGCCGCAAGGTTTGCCCCTTCTCGGGCGACAATGCTCCGGCAATCGACTACAAGGACACCCGTCTGCTGCAGCGCTACATCTCCGAGCGCGGCAAGATCGTCCCGTCCCGTATCACCGCAGTCTCGGCCAAGAAGCAGCGTGAACTGGCGCAAGCCATCAAGCGCGCCCGCTTCCTCGCCCTGCTGCCCTATGCCGTGAAGTAAGGAGCGACCAACATGCAAGTCATCCTTCTTGAACGCGTGGCCAAGCTTGGCCAGATGGGCGAGGTCGTGAACGTCAAGGACGGTTACGCCCGCAACTTCCTGCTGCCCCAGGGCAAGGCGCTGCGCGCCAACGAGTCGAACATCAAGTCGTTCGAAGCGAAGAAAGCCCAGCTCGAAGCCACCAACCTGGAAACCCGCAAGGAAGCCGAAGCCGTTGGCGCCAAGCTCGACGGCCAGACCTTCGTCGTGATCCGCTCGGCCTCGGACGCCGGCGCGCTTTACGGCTCGGTCACCCCTCGCGACGCCGCGGAAGCCGCGACCGAAGCGGGCTTCACCGTCCACCGTTCGCAGATCGTGCTGGACAAGCCGATCAAGGACCTGGGCCTGCACACCGTCACCGTGCAGCTCCACCCGGAAGTGGTCGTGAAGATCAAGCTGAACGTCGCCCGTTCGGCAGAAGAAGCCGAGCTGCAGGCCTCGGGCAAGTCGATCCAGGAACTCGCAGCCGAAGCGGAAGCCCAGGCCGAATTCGAGATCGCCGAGCTTTTCGACGAAGTCGGCGCCGCCGCTTCGGACGAATAATCCCTTCCCGTCAGGGAATTCGGAACCGCGCCTGGGCAACCCGGCGCGGTTTTCTTTTGGGCGGGCTACGCGCACTGGCCTGAGCACGGCTCACGGAATGACCACCGGAATGAGCTGCAGCCCGCACGCAGCCACCCCAGGAACCCAAAGGCGTGCCGCGCTTTGACCGGCGGCTGTCGGCAGAAGACAAGCCGCCCGCCACCGCACAGCTAGCGTGATGACCATGCAGATGACAGCCACCCGCCGCGGCATCCTTGCCCTTGTCCTTGGTATCGCGATCTTTTCCATCCAGGACGTGATCCTCAAGCTGCTGTCGGGCGACTACCCGCTGCACCAGGCCATGGTTCTGCGCAGCCTCACGGCATTGCCCTTCCACCTTGCGATCGTCTGGTGGTTTGACGGACGGCTTTCGACCATCACCACGCCCGGATGGTGGAAAATGCTGCTGCGTGGCCTGCTGAACTTCACGGCCTATACCGCCTACTATCTGGGCCTTGCCTACATGCCGATGGCGGACACCGTGGCCCTGTTCTTCACCAGTCCGCTTTTCATCACGCTGACGGCCCTCGTGTTCTTCGGTGAAAGGGTCAGCCTTTTGGCGGCGATTGCGGTTTCAATGGGGTTTGCCGGCGTGCTCCTCGTCGTAAAGCCCGGGGCCGACGGCTTTGATCTGGCAGCAATTCTTCCGATCATCGGGGCCTTGGGCTACGCGCTTTCCATGGTTGTCGCCCGATCTATGGGACGGACCGAATCCGCTGCCGCCATGGCGTTCTGGGGCAACATCTGCTTCCTGCTTTGCGCTCTGGCCTTGTCGGCCGTCTACGGGTCGGGCGCCTTCTCCGGGGCATCACATCCCTCGCTGGCCTTCCTGACGCGGGGCTGGGTCATGCCGGGCCTGCAGGACATCGCCCTGATGTCGGGCTGCGGTGTGATCGCGGCCATCGGACTGACCCTGCTGACCTATGCCTACCGGATTGCTCCCTCGGCCACGGTCGCGCCTTTCGAATACACCTTCATGTTCTGGGGCGTGCTCTGGGGCTGGGTCTTCTGGGGCAATTTGCCGGACGGTCTTGGCTGGATCGGGATTGCCATCATCATCGGGGCCGGGCTGATCGTCATCCGGGCACCGCAAAAGGAAAAGGCCGCACCCGAAAGTGCGGCCTGATCACCCCTGTCGGACCTGACCGGCCTCTTACATTTCGTCCAGAGCCTCGACGGCCTTCTGAAGCTTCTCTTTCGAGATTTCCTTGTCCGTCACCTTGGCCAGGCTGACCAGATGGTCGACGACCTTGTCCTCGAAGACCGGCGCGCGCAGCTGTTGCTGCATCTGCTGGTTCTTCTGCACGAATTCGAAGAACTGACGCTCCTGCCCCGGGTACTGGCGGGCGGCAGCCAGAACGGCCTGGGTCATTTCGGCATCGGTGACGGTGACCTCGGCCTTGCGACCGATCTCCGCCAGCAGCAGGCCCAGACGGACGCGACGCACGGCCAGGGTCTTGTGCTCTTCCGTCGGGTCGATCTGGCCATGGCTGTGGCCATGATCATCGGGATGCTCTTCGTGATAAAGCTGGTGCGCAATCTGGTTGGCTTCGGCGTCGACCAGGTTGGCCGGCAGGTCGAACTTGACCATGCCATCCAGTTGATCCAGCAGCGAGCGCTTCATGACCGCACGGGCCGCGCCCTTGTATTCGGCTTCCAGGCGCTCGGCGATCTGGGCCTTCAGTGCAGCCAGATCTTCCGCGCCGAACTTTTTGGCCAGCTCGTCGTCGATCTCGGCCGCCTTGGGCTCCTTCACCGCCTTCACGGTGCAGGCGAAGACCGCAGCCTTGCCCGCCAGATGCTGGGCGCCGTATTCCGCCGGGAAGGTCACATTGACCGATACTTCGTCGCCGACCTTGGCGCCGATGAGTTGATCTTCGAAGCCCGGGATGAAGCTCTTCGAGCCCAGCACGAGCGGATAGTCCTCCGCCGAGCCGCCCTCGAACAGCTCGCCGTCGACCGAACCCTTGAAGTCGATCACGATCTGGTCGCCGTCCTTGGCCTTCGCGCCCTTCTTTCGATCGTCGTAGGATTTGGCCGAACCGGCCAGGTTCTCCAGGGCTTCGGCAATCGCCTTGTCATCGGCCTTCACGATCAGGCGCTCGAGCTTGATCTTGCTGGCATCGACTTCCGGGATCGGCGGCAGTGCGTCATAGGTCATCTCGACCACGACGTCCTGGCCTTCTTTCCAGGTCTCGCCGCCAACCATCTTCACTTCCGGCTGCAGCGCCGGGCGGTCGCCGGTCTTGTCGAAGTGATCCTTCATCGCGCCGTCGATGGCTTCCTGCATCGCGTCGCCCAGAATCCGGGTACCGAACTGCTTCTTCAGGATCGCCAGCGGCACTTTCCCCTTGCGGAAGCCCTTGATCTCGATCTCGGGCTGGGCCTCGATCAGCTTGGCCTGCACCTTCGCGTCCAGCTCGGCAGCCGTGACAGTGATGGTATAGCCGCGCTTGAGGCCTTCGTTCAGGGTCTCGGTGACCTGCATGGGGGGTACGTCCTTCCTCGATCAATCAGGCGCTTGACGCGCAATAGTTCACGGGCGCGAGGCAGAGCCTTGCGCGAAGTCGCGCGCCTTCTAGCAAAGCTTTCCATCCTGTGTAAGGGGGAATCGCCAGCCCCGCCCGGCGAGAGTGAAGTGGTGCGGGTGAAGGGACTTGAACCCCCATGCCTTGCGGCGCTGGAACCTAAATCCAGTGCGTCTGCCAGTTTCGCCACACCCGCACGCGATGCGCCGCGCCCTTCTAGCAAAGCCGCGCACCGGGTGCGAGGGGCAAAAGCTCTGCCCCATTCCCGCCACAACCGCAGCGGGATCAGGCCACAACTGCCCCGAAATCAACGAACTGAGATCGAATGCCGACCACAAACCTCGGCCAGAAATTCCTCGGGACAGAAGGTAAGGGAACGGGAATGGACGCTGACGCGCCGTTTTCCAGATCAGCGGGCGGGGCCGGTGCCCCCCTTGCCGTCGGCGTTTTGGCCGGAACGATGATCCGTACCCTGGATGGCGTGCTCCCGGTCGAATACCTTACGCCCGGCGACAGGATCGTCACCCGCGCTGGCGCACGTCGTTTGACCGCGATTTCTGTTGCTCAACGCAAATCTGTTGACCTGATCCGGATCCGTGCCTCGACCATGGGCCACGTCCGTCCCGACCAGGATATCTTTCTCTCGCCCGGCCAGCCCGTGATCATCCGCGACTGGCGTGCCCAGGCGCTGTACGGCGTGCCCGTGGCCGCGATCCCGGCGTCGCGGCTGGCAGATGGTGAATTCGTCCTGGCCGAACCGCACCGCAATGCCCAGCTCTTTACCCTGCGGTTCGACGAGGACGAGGTGATCTATGCCGAAGGGCTGGAACTCGCCTGCCCCGCCCTTCTGCCCGAACTTGCCTGACCGTCCGGCATTAAGTGACGTCGCGTAGCACTGGGCTTCGTGCGGCTATGGGCTAATCTACCCCAATGCCGATGCCACCCGTCTCCATCCCAGGTCTCTTCACCGCCATGCGCGCCGGGAACGAGTCGCGCCGCCTGGCCTTTGGCCTTGCCGAACGCCGCGCCGCGCTGGACCGGCTGGCGAAAGTGGTCCGCCGGAACGAAGCCGCGATCATCGCCGCGCTGAAAGCCGACCTTGGCAGGCACGAGGCCGAGGTGATCCTGATGGACTACCTCAACACCCTGCATGACATACGCCACACCCGCCGCCACCTCCGCCGCTGGATGCGCCCACGGCGGGTCTGGCCGACGCTCGCCACCTTTGGCTCCAGCGCCCGCGTCGAGGCCCAGCCGCGCGGCACCTGCCTGATCATTGCGCCCTGGAACCTGCCCTTCCATCTGGCGATCGGTCCCCTCGCCTCCTGCCTCGCGGCCGGAAATGCGGCGATCCTGAAACCCTCCGAGATGACGCCCGCCACCAGCGCGCTTCTCGCCCGGATCATCGCCGAATGCTTCCCGCCGGACCTTGTCAGCGTTGTCGAAGGCGACAAGACGGTGGCCGAGGAGCTTCTCGCGCTTCCTTTCGACCACATCTTCTTCACCGGCTCGCCTGCCGTCGGCAAAGTGGTGATGGCGGCGGCAGCCCGGAACCTGACGTCGGTCACGCTCGAACTTGGCGGCAAATCACCCGTGATCGTCGGTCCGAAGGCCAATCTCAGCCAGGCGGCCGACTGGATCACATTCGGCAAATTCCTGAACGCAGGCCAGAACTGCATCTCGCCGGATCACCTCTATGTCCACGCCTCGGTGAAAGAGGCCTTCCTCACTCTCCTTCGCGCCCGCATCCAGCGCGCCTTCGGCACTGGTGAAGCCAGCCCCTACCTGACCCGGATCGTTACCCCTGCCCATGCCGCCCGGCTCTCGGGCCTGATCGCCGACGCTCTGGCCAAGGGCGCCCAACCCATTCTGGCCTCAGGTCAGGACGGCCAGTCCATCGGCCCGCACCTTCTGGTGGCCACCACGCCGGACATGCGCCTCTCGCAAGAGGAAATCTTCGGCCCCATCCTTCCGGTCATCCCTTACGACAATCTCGACACCATACTTGACGACATCAACGGCCGCGAGAAACCGCTGGCACTTTATGTCTTCGACCGTGATCCCGCAGGCATTGACCGGCTCGCAAGGGCCACCTCGTCCGGCGCACTCGGAATCAACCTGACGATGGTCCAGTACAGCCACGCCAATCTGCCCTTCGGCGGGGTGAACCACTCGGGCATTGGCGCCGCACATGGCTTGGCCGGCTTCCGCGCCTTCAGCCATGAACGCGCCGTCCTGAGAAATCGCTTCCTACTCCTGCCGCTGCTCTTTCCGCCCTATACCCCGCGCGTCATGCGGCTTGTCGGTCTGGTCAAGCGGCTTCTCGGATGAACGATTTCGACATCATCATTGTCGGCGCCGGGTCGGCCGGTTGCGTTCTGGCGAACCGCCTTTCGGCAGACCCGACGCGGCGTGTCTGCCTGATCGAGGCCGGACCTCCGGACCGCAATCCGATGATCCACATGCCCTTCGGCCTTGCTGCGATTGCCCACATGCGCTGGCTGAACTGGGGCTATGAGACCGAACCCGAGCCACAACTCAACCACCGCCGCCTCTTCTGGCCAAGGGGTCGTGTGCTGGGCGGCTCCAGTTCGATCAATGCGATGATCTACATGCGCGGTCACCCCCAGGACTATCACGACTGGGCCAAGTCCGCGGGCGAGGCCTGGGACTGGCCCCACGTCCGCGCGATCTTCAAGGACCTGGAGGCGAATCAGGCCCTGTCAGATGACCACCACGGAACAACGGGTCCGCTGACCGTCAGCAACCTGACCCAGCCAAACCCGCTCAGCCGCGCCTTCGTCCAGGCCGGGGCGGAATGCCAGTATCCGGTGAACCCGGACTTCAACGGCGAAAGCCAGACGGGCGTCGGCCTCTACCAGGTCACCCAGAAGAACGGCCGCCGGTTCAGCGCGGCGCGGGCCTTTCTCGAACCCGCCCTCAACCGCCCCAACCTGACCCTGATCCCGAAGGCGCAGGTCCACCGCGTCCTGATCGAGGGCCGCCGGGCCGTGGGTGTCTCGCTTGCCACGCGCGACATCCGCTTGCGCGAAGGCGGCGAGGTAGTCCTCTCCGGCGGCGCGATAAACTCGCCCCAGCTCCTCATGCTCTCCGGCATCGGCCCGGGCGCTGAGCTGCAGGCCATGGGCATTCCGGTCCTTCACGACGCTCCCGAGGTCGGGGCCAATCTCGCCGACCATCTCGACATTACCGTGCAAGCCGCGCTGAAGGGACGTGAGGCGATTGGCATCGCACCCACATTCCTGCCTCGTGGCATGCGCGCAGCCCGGGCCTATCTGCAGCATGGAAAGGGCGAATTCACCTCGAACATCGCCGAGGCCGGGGGATTTGTAACATCTGATCCTTCCCGCGACCGGCCCAACCTGCAGTTCCATTTCATCCCCGCCTATCTGCATGACCACGGTCGGCGGCTGTCGCTCGGCTATGGTCTGACACTTCATGTCTGCGACCTCCTGCCGAAAAGCCGCGGCCGCATCAGCCTGGCCTCGCCCGACCCGATGGCCCCACCCCGGATCGCCGCGAACTATCTCAGCCACCCCGATGACCTTCCGACCCTCCTAGACGGGCTGAAGATCGCCCGCCGCATCACCCAGTCCCCCGCACTCGCCCGCTATATCCGCCAGGAAACCCTTCCTGGACAACACCTTGTGACCGACGCCCAACTGGAAGCCGACATCCACGCCCGGGCCGAGACGATCTATCATCCCGTCGGAACCTGTCAGATGGGACACGACCCGGCCTCGGTCACCGATCCCGAAGGACGCGTGCGCGGGGTCACCGGCCTGCGCGTCGTCGATGCCTCGCTCATGCCGCAGATCATCGCCGGCAACACCAATGCGCCCACGATGATGATCGCGGAAAACATCGCCCGGATGATGCTGACGCGCCGCGCCTGAGGCGAGCCGACTGTCATCCAGTTTTTACAAACCTGATAAATAAGCGTCACGCGAGAGGGCTAGAGCCGGGTCAGGCCCAGTCAGGCCGCCTTATGACGCCGCACGAACTCAGGAGTGCCAAGATGAAATCTGTCCACCTCACCGCCTCGGTGCTGGCCTTCGCCGCCGCCGCCGCGATGCCCGCTGCTGCCCGCGACCAGATCCAGGTCACCGGCTCGTCCACCGTGCTGCCCTATGCCACCATCGTTGCCGAAGCCTTCGGCGAAAACTTCGACTTCCCGACCCCGGTCGTGGAAGGTGGCGGCTCGGGCGCCGGCCGCAAGAAGTTGTGCGAGGGCGTGGGCGAGAACACGGTCGACATCGCCAACTCCTCCAGCCGCATCTCGCAGTCGGACATCGACCTCTGTGCCCAGAACGGCGTGGCCGAAGTCATGGAAGTCCGCTTCGGCTATGACGGCATCGTCTTCGCTTCCGACGTGGCCGGCCCGGATTTCGCCTTTGCTCCCGCCGATGTCTACAACGCTCTCGCCGCCAAGGTCGTCAAGGACGGCGCGCTGGTCGACAACGCGGCCGCCAACTGGACGGACGTGAACGCAGCTCTGCCCGCCCAGGAAATCCTGGCGCTGGTTCCGGGCACCAAGCACGGCACCCGCGAAGTCTTCGACGTCAAGGTGATCGAAGCCGGCTGCAAGGCCACTGGCGCGCTTGACCTCTTCAAGGCCACTGCCGAAGGCGCCGATGACAAGGAAAAGGAAGGCAATGCCAAGAAGGCCTGCCTCGAACTGCGCACGGACGGCAAGGCCATCGACATCGACGGTGACTACACCGAAACGCTCGCCCGCCTTGATGCCGACAAAAAAGCCGTCGGCGTGTTCGGCCTGTCGTTCTACCAGAACAACACCGACAAGCTGAAAGTCGCGACGATTGACGGCATCGTGCCTTCGGTCGAGACGATCGCCTCCGGTGACTATCCGGTGTCGCGTCCGCTCTACTTCTACGTCAAGAAAGCCCATATCGGCGTGATCCCCGGCCTGAAGGAATATATCGAGTTCTTCGTGTCCGACGACATGGCTGGCCCGGATGGCCCGCTGGCTGCCTATGGCCTCGTCTC
>JAEULQ010000082.1 GCA_016792685.1 Tabrizicola sp.
CCGAACTCGATCTTCGTCGCGGGTTTCATCGGCAGCCCGAAGATGAACTTCCTGACCGGCAAATTCGCCGAGGCGCACGGCTGCATGACGCTTGGTGCCCGGTCGGAACATATCGATGTCGTCGAGAATGGCCCCTGGTCCGGCGAAGTTCTCCACGTCGAGGACCTCGGCTCGGACCACTACATCTTCGTCGAGATCGGCAGTGACGAGCCCATCATCGTCCGTCGCCCGGGCAAGGCGACCATCGAGGTCGGCACCAAGGTCTCGCTCGCGCCTCAGGCTGCGAACCTGCACCGTTTCGACGCGGACGGTAAACCGATCCGCTGACCAAGACCCGCGCGCCCGGGCACATTGCCCTGGGCGCGCATGCAATTGAAGGAGAAGACCCATGACCATCCGCGTCACCGTGTGGGGTGAGAACGTTCACGAGCAGAAGAACAAGGTGGTGGCCGATATCTACCCCAAGACCATGCACGGCACGATCGCCGAATTCCTGAACAAGGAAGCGGGCATCAAGGCCACTACGGTCACTCTGCAGGACCCAGAACACGGGATGACCGCGAAGAAGCTGGCCGAGACCGACGTGCTGATCTGGTGGGGCCATGCCGCCCACGGCGAGGTCAAGGACGAGGTCGTCGAACGCGTGGCCGAGGCGGTCTGGTCCGGCATGGGCGTGATCTTCCTCCATTCCGCCCATTTCTCGAAACCCTTCAAGCGGCTGATGGGCGCGCCCTGCAACCTCTCCTGGCGCGAAGCCGGGGAGCGTGAACGGCTCTGGGTCACCTCGCGCCAGCACCCGATTGCCCGCGGCATCCCCGATCATTTCGAGATCGAATACGAAGAGATGTATGGCGAGCCCTTTGGCGTGCCGGAACCGATGGAAACCGTCTTCGTCTCCTGGTTCCAGGGCGGCGAGGTCTTCCGGTCCGGCCTCACCTACCGCCGCGGCGCAGGCAACATCTTCTACTTCCGCCCGGGGCATGAAACCTACCCGACCTATCACCAACCCCTGGTGCAGAAGGTCATCACCAACGGCGTCCGCTGGGCCTTCAACCCCGAAGCACGGATCGCCGACCCGACCGACGCCCCGAACCGCCCCGTCGGTAAGACGCTGGAACCGATCGTCGAGCGCGGCGCCCGGCTCCACCACGACGGCGAGGCTGGATACCGCTGATGCAGCCCGTCCGCCTTCTCATCCTCGGCACCGGCGGCATGGCGAAGAACCATGCCGAAGGCTTCGCCGCGATCCCCGGCGTCACTGTCGTCGCCGGGATCGACACCCGTGCCGAACAACTGGCCAGCTTCCAGCAGGCCCACAACATCCCGCATGGCTTCGCCTCCGTGCAGGATGCGATCGCCTGGGGCGAATTCGACGCGGTGACCAACGTCACCCCGGACGCTGCACATTACCCGACCACGATGCCCTTCCTCGCGGCCGGGAAACATGTGCTGTGCGAAAAGCCCCTGGCCACCAATGCCGCCCATGCCGAGGAAATGGCCGCTGCGGCCGCCAAGGCGGGGGTGGTCAACATGGTCA
Organism: Tabrizicola sp.; assembly: GCA_016792685.1. GTDB lineage: Bacteria > Pseudomonadota > Alphaproteobacteria > Rhodobacterales > Rhodobacteraceae > Tabrizicola. The sequence goes on from JAEULQ010000082.1 coordinate 1,538, forward strand.
ATCTCTCCTACCGCAACGTCGCGGCCCTGCAGCAAGCGGCCAGGATGGTGCGCGAAGGGGCCATCGGCACGATCCGGCATTTCGAGGCCTCCTACCTGCAAAGCTGGCTGACCCAGCCCGCCTGGGGGCATTGGGACAAGGAATCGCAGTGGCTCTGGCGGCTGTCCACGGCGCATGGCTCGAAGGGCGTCCTGGGCGATGTGGGCATCCACATCCTGGACTTCGCGACCTTCATCGCGGGGATGGATGCAACCGAGGTGTCCTGCCTGCTCCAGACCTTCGACAAGGCGCCGGGGGGCAGGATCGGGGAATACACGCTCGACGCCAATGACAGCGCGACGATGCAGTTGCGCCTCGCCAATGGCGCGCTTGGCACGGTGGCTGCAACCCGCTTTGCGACCGGGCATCTGAACGACCTGCGCCTCAGGCTTTACGGCCAGACCGGGGGTCTGGAAGTGCGCTACGAGAACCAGGTCAGCCAGCTTCGCGCTTGCCTTGGGGCCGATATCCAGACCGGCACCTGGCATGACGTCGACTGCCCGGCGGTCCCCACCGTCTACCAGCGCTTCATCGCCGCAATCCGCGGCGAAGGCCCGGCCGAGCCCGACTTTGCACGCGGTGCGCTCCTCCAGCGTCTCCTCGACCGCGCCGAGGCTTCGGCTGGCGAAGCAGGCAAACTCCTCAAGGTCTGAGCCTAGGACGACGGGAAGGAAGCGGAGCGCTGACGCGCACGTCTTTCCTCTCGTCGTCGCGCCTTCGCGCTCCTCCTCGGGCAAACGAGGGGCGCTGCCCCTCGCGCTCCCCGGGATATATGGGCAAAGATGAAGTCGTATCGACCATTCATCTTTGCCCAAATATCCCCGCGCGGCGCGCTCATCCGAGCCGGTTGAGCCGCAGGCTCAGAGGCGAGACAAAAGGCTTGCGGCGAAGCCGCTCGACTTGAAAACCGCCGCGACCGGGCGTGAGCTCAGCCGATCAGCGCCTTGACCCGTGCGGTAAAGTCCTCGCCCCGCTTCTCGAAGTTCGGATACTGGTCGAAACTCGCCGCTGCCGGGGCCAGAAGGACCACGTCCCCCGTCTCTGCCTCTTCGGCCGCCCGGGCCACCGCCCGCTCCATCGTCTCGCAGATCTCATGCGGCGTCTCGCCGATCTGCAACGCGAAATCCCGCGCCGAATGGCCGATGAGATAGGCCTTCACCACCGCCCCAAGGTAGGGCTTCAGCGCGGCAATCCCGCCCTCTTTCCCGAGGCCCCCCGCGATCCATCGGATCTTCGGAAAAGCCTGCAGCGCCTTGGCCGCGCTGTCGACATTCGTGGCTTTGCTGTCATTCACGAACCGCACGCCCGCACGTTCGCCCACAAGCTGGCTGCGATGCGGCAGGCCCGCATAGCTTGCAAGCGCTCCCTCGATCAGCTTTGGCGCCAGCCCCAGGGACCTGCAAGCCGCATAGGCTGCGCAGGCGTTCTGGTGGTTGTGCGCCCCAGGCAGGCCCTTGATCTCTCTCAGGTCGATCGAGGCCACCTGCCGCCCCTTCCGCCATTCCGACAGGAAGCCCTTCCGGGCAAAGACCGCCCAGCCGAACCCTTCAAGCTTCGACCCCGAGGAGACGCGGATCACCCGGTCATCGTGGGGCCCCTGCCCCAGTTGATCCGCCAGGAACCGCCCCTCGACTTCATCCACCCCGATCACCGCACGGTCCGGGCCGCCCAGGGTGAAGAGCCTTGCCTTCGCGGCGAAATACCCTCCCATCCCGCCATGTCGGTCGAGATGATCGGGCGAAAGATTGGTGAAGACCGCCACATCCGGGGTCAGCGCCCGGGCCAGTTCGGTCTGGTAGGAAGAGAGTTCCAGCACCACCACTTCGCCATCCCCCGGCGGGTCGATCGACAGGACGCCCTTGCCGATGTTCCCTGCCATCTGCGTCGGCCGCCCCGCCTCTTGCAGGATGTGGTGAATCAAGGCCGTCGTCGTCGATTTGCCGTTCGATCCCGTCACCGCCACGACCTTCGGCGGCGTCTCCATCTCGGCCCATTCGTCCGAGGCGGCGCTTTGGAAGAAAAGCCCGATATCATTGTCGACCGGGAGGCCCAGTTCCAGGGCGCGGGCGATCACCGGATGCGGGGCGGGGTAAAGATGCGGGATCCCGGGCGAGGTGACCAGACAGGCCACCCCCTCCAGCGCCGCATTCCGGGTCAGGTCGGTGAGCGTATGACCCTCTGCTTCCGCCTTGGCACGGGCTTCCGGGCTGTCGTCCCACAAAAGCGGCTCCGCCCCCCCGGCCCGCAGCGCCGCCGCCGTCGCGAGGCCCGAACGGCCCAGACCAAGAACGGCCACGCGTGCACCCTTGTAGCCCTTCACCGGGATCATGAGTTCCCCCTTCATGCAATGCAGAACAGGGATAGGGGAGGATCCACGAAAGGGAAAGGGGGCAGCATCCGTGCCCCTGTGGAGCTGTCCATCTTCTGGTTTCCTCAAGGCCCCGGTCAGGCTATCACACGACCAGTCGACCCCTAGTCAAAAGGTCAAGACGTGGCTCAACCGCTTGGTACAATTCCGGTCTTCCCGATTGCCGAGACCCGTTTCGGCCGCATGTTCACCCTGCAGGGTGACACGGTCATCGGTCGCTCGCTGCGCCTTTACGGCGAATTCGCCGGGGACGAGGTGGACAGCATCCTGTCACTTGTCCAGCCGGGCGACCACGCCCTGGACCTAGGGGCGAATATCGGCTTTCACACTCTGGCACTGGCGCAAAAGGTGGGGCCCACGGGCCAGATCACCTCGATCGAGCCGCAGCGGTACTGCTTTCAACTCCTGTGCGCCAATGTCACGGCGAACCAACTGACGACTGTCCAGTGCCTGCGCGCAGCGGTCGGTGATGGGCCAGGGCATTGTGAGGTGCCACTGCTTGACCCACGCGCCGCGCATAATGCCGGCGCGACCGAAGTATCCTTGCAGGCCAAGGATGCGGGGCCCAGTGACCGGGTTACGCTGATCACCGTCGACGGGCTCAACCTTCCGCGCTGCAACCTGATCAAGGTCGATACCGAAGGCTTCGAGGACCGCGTCATCGCCGGCGCGCGGCGGACGATCGAAACCTTCCGGCCAACGCTCTACATCGAGGTCCACGACCGCGCGAAACTGCAGGCGCTTGTCGGGCAGCTCAGGCCGCTGGGCTACGGGCTGACACTGCACCACACGCATTTCTACCGGGCAGGGAACCCGCAAAGAGAAGGTGCAATGATCTTTACGCCGACGGCCGGCGGCAGCGCGCTGATCGCTTTGCCTCCGGGCCGGAGCTTGCCCGAAGGGCTTCCGGGCAAGCTGCAGGTCATTGCCTGACCGGCATCACCTGCCCGGTCTCATCGAAACGGGCCTTGGCGCCGGGGCCAGCCGTCAGGCCCCGGCTCTGGTCCCCCGCCCTACTCGGCGCGCTTGTTGAACTCATCGAGGCTGCTGGAGACGATGGTGTACCATTCGCCGGACTCGCGCATTTCCTGCAGTCCGGAATTGATCGCGTCCAGATAGGCCTGCCCGCGCGGGTTCGTCTTCAGCACCACGAAACCTTGCGGCATGAACTCGGCCAGTGAGGCGTTGATCACCAGCTTGTCGCCACCCTCCAGCGACTTGATCTGCCCGGCGATGAACTCGACATCCATGGCGTAGACATCGATCTCACCTTTCAGCAGCATCTCGAAGCAGTCGTTGAAGCCTTCGGGACGCAGCCAGGTCACTGTCGGCTCGACCAAACCGTTGCGGATGATGTCCGAGCTTGCCCAACCGGCTGGGCGGCACATGCGTGCCCCTTCGAAATCCTGATAGCTTCGAGCTTCGACGTATTTGCTGTCCGCCAGCGTCGCATAGCCATAGACGATCTCGTAGATCGGGTCCGAGAAGTTGAAGTCGAGGCACAGCCTGCGGGCGAGATCTGGCAACAGATCGGCATTGGCACAATCTTCAATGTCCCAGGCAATCCCGACATCGAAGGCGCCGCTGGGCAGCAGCGTCTCGATATGCGAGACCACGTCGTCGATATAGGACACTGAGTAGTCGGCATCATTTCCGGCGCGCTGCAGCGATGTCGTCAGAAGCCGCACGAACATGCCGCCTCCGGTCAGGGATTCGTCGGTGAAAGCTGCCCAGCCATTGGCCGACAGGATCCGGACGGGAGGGCTGTAGGCTCCCGACTTGTTCGTCGCGGTTTCCGTGCTGGCCGCGTCCTCCTTTACGATGGCGACCGGAGCGGATTCAGGCGTCAGTCGACCGTCCGCACAGGGAAGGATCAGTTGGGTGCCGACCTCAAGGTCATTCGGACTGGCCGCAAGCACCTCGCGGTTGGCGTTGAAGATTCTCTGATAGTCATAGGCCCCGTAGGCAGCCTGGGCGATGGAGCCGAGAGTGTCGCCTTTGCGGACGGTATAAGTGGTACACGCCTCCTGCGCGGCCACGGCTGATGGCAACAGGAACGAAAACAGGATCGGTACGAGTGAGCTGGTGGGAAATCTGACAAAGGGCATTCTTGCCTCCTCCAATTTATTTGCTTTAGCAAACTTTAATTGGGATTGAAGCAGAAGTCGGTCCAAATCTGGGCAAATTGCCGACCGCAGCTGGCGGACAAACGCGGGTTTCGGCGATCACGCGGGCCGCCGATGCCAGAGCCCTTTAGGCCAGCGACGTGCTAGCGTACTTTCAGCGTTGCAAGGCCGATCATTGCCAGGATCAGGCTGATGATCCAGAACCGGATCACGATCTGCGGCTCGGCCCAGCCCTTCTTCTCGAAGTGGTGGTGGATCGGCGCCATCAGGAAAATCCGCTTCTTGGTCCGCTTGTAATACAGGACCTGGATGATCACGGACAAAGCCTCGACGACGAAGAGGCCACCGACAATGGCCAGCACGATCTCGTGTTTGGTGCAGACCGCGATTGCCCCCAAAGCTCCGCCCAGGGCGAGCGATCCGGTATCGCCCATGAACACCGCGGCCGGTGGGGCGTTGTACCAAAGGAACCCCAGACCCGCGCCGAAAAGCGCTGCCGCGAAGATCACCAGTTCGGACGTGCCCGGGACATAATGGACGTCGAGATATTCGGTAAAGTCGACCCGGCCCACGGCATAGGCGATGATCCCCAGCGTCCCGGTCGCGATCATCACCGGCATGATCGCCAGCCCGTCCAGCCCATCAGTCAGGTTCACGGCATTGGCCGCGCCGACAATGACGATCATGCCGAACGGGACGAAGAAGATCCCAAGGTTCAAGAGCGCGTCCTTGAAGAAAGGAAAGGCCAGTTGGTTGGTCAACTCCGGTGGGTGGAACATCGACGCCGCATAGGCCGCCAGCGCCGCGATCAGAAGGCCCATGCCCATCCGGATGCGCGACGAGACACCCTTGGTGTTCTGCTTGGTCACCTTGGCATAGTCGTCGGCAAAACCGATCAGGCCGAAGGCGACCGTGACCAAGACAACAATCCAGACAAAGGGATTGTCGAGCCGCGCCCAAAGCAATGTCGAGAACATCAGCGCCGAAAGGATCAGCAAGCCCCCCATCGTGGGCGTCCCGGCCTTGGCCAGGTGGCTTTGCGGACCGTCATCCCGGATCGGTTGACCCTTGCCCTGCTTGCGCCGCAGAAGGTCGATCAGCGGCCGCCCGAAGAGAAAGCCGAAGATCAGCGCCGTGGTGAAGGCGCCGCCCGCCCGCACGGTGATGTAGCGGAAGAGGTTGAAGATGCCGCCACCATCCGAAAACTCGGCAAGCCAGTAGAACATTTACACGGTCCCTTCTTTCGGCTGCGTGCCCTGCCCCATTTTGCGAAGCGCGTCAACGACCAGACTGACTTTCGACCCCTTCGATCCCTTGACCAGAAGGATGTCGCCCGCGTCGATCAGCCCTCGGGCGCGGGCGGCGAGCTCTGCGGCGGTCTCTACCCATTCGCCGCGTTGCCCGCGCGGCAGGACGGCATGCAGGGCCTTCATCCGGGGGCCGACACAATGAATGACCGCAACCGCCGCAAGCCCGGGATGCTGTGCGATTGCTGCGTGCAACTGCGCTTCGGTCGGACCAAGCTCCAGCATGTCGCCCAGCACCGCGATCCGGCGACCGCCGCCGACCCGGCCGATGCCGTCGGTGGGTTTCGCGGCAATCAGCACGTCGAGGCTTGCCGCCATCGAGGCAGGGTTGGCGTTGAACGCATCGTCGATCAAGTCGAAGAAGGTTTCCTCGACGATATCCAGAACGATCCGCTCGCGCTGGCCCCGGCCAGCGGGCGGGGCCCAGCGTCCGATATCATGTGCCGCGATCATCGGATCTGCGCCCAGAGCTTCGGCCACCGCCAGCGCACCCAGCGCGTTCAGGGCGAAATGGCGGCCCGGCGTCGCGATCTTGAACAAGAGCGGCTCTCCGGCCCGGGTCGCCCGGCAGACGGTCGCCTCGTCGTTGATCCGCGCCTCGATCAGGTGCCAGTCCGCTGCCTTGGCCTGGCCAAAACTGACCGGAGCCGCGCCGACCGAAAGCGCCTTGGCGCGCAAAAGCGGCGTCCATTCGACATCCGCCGTGAAGACCGCAGTGCCGCCCGGGACCAGCCCCTCGAAGATCGAGGCCTTTTCGTGCGCAATCCCCTCAACGCTTTCAAATGCCTCGAGATGCGCCGGGGCGACTGTCGTGACCATCGCCACGTCCAGCTTTGCCAGCCGAGCCAGCGGCGCGATCTCGCCCGGATGGTTCATCCCGATTTCGATCACCGCAAAATCGGCGTCCGCAGGCATCCGCGCCAGCGTCAGCGGAACGCCCCAATGGTTGTTGTATGAGGCTTCCGCCGCATGGGTCTTGCCCTGGCCGGAAAGGATCGCCCGAAGCATCTCCTTGGTCGAGGTCTTTCCGGCCGAACCGGTGATCCCCACCACCCGTGCTTTGGTCCGGGCCCGCGCAAAGGCCCCAAGGCCTTCCAGCGCCTTCAGAACATCCGGCACGACCAGAAGCGGCGCATCCTCGGCGACACCCTCCGGCACATGGCTGACCAGGGCCGCAGCCGCGCCCTTGGCCAGCGCTGCTGCCACGAAGTCATGCCCGTCCCGCACGTCCTTCAGCGCCACGAACAGATCGCCCGGCTGCAAGGTCCTGGTGTCGATCGACACGCCTAGCGCCTCCCAGACCGCCGTGCTGCGCCCACCGGTGGCCTTTACCGCATCTGCCGAAGTCCAGAGCGCCATCAGATCACCCCATCCAGAGCTGCGACCGCGACCGAGGCCTGTTCAACATCGTCGAACGGATAGATATCCGTACCGATGATCTGGCCGCTCTCATGCCCCTTGCCCGCGATCAGCAGTGCGTCGCCCGGAAGCAAGGCATCCACCGCCCGCAGGATCGCCTCGGCCCGGTCACCCACTTCATGCGCCTCGGGGCAAGCCGCAAGGATCGCCGCACGGATCGAGGCGGGCTCTTCGGTCCTTGGGTTGTCGTCGGTCACGTAAAGCACATCGGCATGGGCCTTGGCCGCCGCCCCCATCAGGGGCCGCTTGGTCCGATCCCGGTCGCCACCCGCGCCGAAGACCACGATGATCCGCCCCATCACATGCGGGCGAAGTGCCTTCAACGCGGTCTCAAGGGCATCCGGCGTATGGGCGTAGTCGACGTAAACCGCCGCCCCGTTCCGCCGCGTCGCCGCCAGCTGCATCCGTCCGCGTACACCTGTCAGGCGGGGAAGCACCCCCAGCACCGCCTCGGGCGCATCGCCCGCCGCGATCGCCAGACCGGCGGCCACGGCCACATTCTCGGCCTGAAACGCCCCGATCAGATTGAGCCGTGTCTGGAACGCCCGGCCTTGCCAGAGGTAACGCACCTCCTGCCCCGTTGCATCCGGCCTGGTCGCGGCAATCTGCAGGTCCGCCCCCTGGCCCTTGCCCACGGTCAGAACCCTCAGGCCGCGTCCCAGCGCCAGTTCGGCCACCTCGGACCCCTTGGCACCGTCGAGGTTCACCACTGCCACGCCGTCCTCGGGCAGAAGCCGGGTGAAAAGCTGGGCCTTGGCCTCGAAATAGGCCTCCATCGTCTTGTGGTAATCCAGATGGTCCTGCGTCAGGTTGGTGAACCCGGCCGCCTTCAGCCGCACGCCATCCAGCCGCCGCTGGTCGATCCCGTGGGAAGAGGCCTCCATCGCCGCATGGGTCACGCCACCTTGCGCCGCTGCCGCCAGCAGCTTCTGCAACGTGATCGCATCCGGCGTCGTATGGCTGGAGGGCGCCGACCAGGCCCCCTCGATCCCCGTCGTGCCGATGTTGATCGCCTCATGACCCAGCGCCGCCCAGATCTGCCGGGTGAATGTCGCAACGCTCGTCTTGCCGTTCGTCCCCGTCACCGCGACCATGGTCTCGGGCTGGGCGCCAAACCACAGGGCAGCCGCACAGGCCAGCACGGCCCGCGGGTTTTCGGCCACCACCAGCGCGACGTCGCTGTCGGCCAGCACGTCAGCGGCCAGCTTCGCGCCTTCCGCATCGGTCAGGATCGCCCCAGCCCCCTGCTCCAGCGCCGCGGGGATGAACCGCGCGCCATGGGTCGCCGTCCCCGGCAGCGCCGCGAACAGCATTCCCGCCCGCACCGCCCGGCTGTCCGCGGTTACTCCGGACAGCGCGGGGTCCCGTCCGGCCCGGGCGGTAAGCCCGAGGTCGGAAAGCCGTATCGCGCGCGCTGTCATGCCAAGGCCCCCGTCAGTTGCTGGCGGCTGTTACCGCATCCGGCGCGGGGGGTTCAAGCTTGGGCCGCAGCCCCATCAGGGGGGCGACGCGACGGATTATCTCGGCCGCGACCGGCACGGCTGTCCAACCTGCCGTACGGCGGGTTTCCGAGAGTGTGGTGTCCACCGGCTCGTCCAGCGTCACGATCAGCACATATTGCGGGTTCGAGGCCGGAAAGACCGAGGCGAAAGTGTTCACCACCTTGTCGTCGTAATAGCCGCCCGACTTCTTCGGCTTGTCTGCGGTGCCCGTCTTGCCCGCGACCTCATAGCCCGGCACCTCGCCCAGTGAGGCGGTGCCCTCGGTCACCACCCGGCGCAGCATGGCCACGGCGTCCATCGCGGTCTTCTCGCTCATCACCCGGACACCCGTCGTCGCCCCTTCGCGCTTCAGAAGCGTCGGCTTGATCATCACCCCGCCATTGGCAATCGCCGCATAGGCCGCTGCAAGATGCATCGGGCTCGCGGACATGCCATGACCGTAGGAGGTGGTGATCGTCACGATCTCGGGCCATTTCTTCGGGATCAGCGGCTTTGCCCCGGGCGCTTCGACCAGTTCCACCGGCGTCGGGTCGAAGAACCCTAGCGCCTTGAGGAAGGCCTGCTGCCGCAGGGGCCCGATCATCAGCGCGATATGTGCAGTGCCCACGTTCGAGGATTTGGCGATGACGTCGGAAACCGACAGAAGCGGGCCATAGTTCTTGCCCTCGAACTCCTTGATCTTGTGCTTGCCCCAGACCATCGGCGCATTGGCATCGACCATGGTTTCCGGTCCGACCAGACCCAGTTCCATCGCCTGTGCAGCGGCAAAGATCTTGAAGGTCGAGCCCAGTTCGTACACGCCCTGAACGGCCCGGTTGAAAAGCGGGCTGTCCCCCGGCTCGGCCGTCTTGTCGACAATCGGGGTCGGCCGGTCGTTCGGGTCAAAGGTCGGCAGCGAGGCCAGCGCCAGGATCTCGCCCGTCCGCGCGTCCATCAGGATTGCCGCCGCGCCCTTGGCATTCAGCATGGTCATGCCGGCATAAAGCACTTCCTCGATCGTCGCCTGCAACGACAGGTCGATCGACAGCGCCAGCGGCTTGCCGCCCTGGGCCGGGTCGCGTAGCCGCACGTCCAGAGCCTTCTCGATCCCCGCCGTGCCGATCACTTCTGCCGAATGCACGCCTTCCGCGCCAAAGGACGTTCCGCCCAGCACATGCGCGGCCAGCGTCCCGTTCGGATAAAGCCGCATCTCGCGCGGGCCGAACAGAAGGCCGGGATCGCCGATCTCATGCACCAGCTGCATCTGCTCCGGGCTCAAGACCTTGCGGATCCACACGAAGCTTCGGCCGTCAGTAAAGCGCCGCTCAAGGGCTTTCGCGTCCAGCTCGGGGAAGATCGCCGCCAGCTTGACTGCCGTTCCCTTGGGGTCGACCATGACCTTGGGATGCGCATAAAGCGCATGCGTCGTCATGTTGGTCGCCAGCACCCGACCGTTGCGGTCAGTGATGTCGGCCCGCTGCGCGATGATCTCGGCCCCCGGCGCGCTTGCGCGTGGCTCCATCGGCTCGGTCGCGGCCATCAGACCCATCCGGGCGCCAATCGCGGCAAACACCATCACGAAACTGGCGCACAGGATCAAAAGCCGGAACTGCGCCCGGCCACGGGCCTTTTCGCGCATCGCCTCATGGCGTAGGCGCAGGTTTTCCTTTTCGATCTGGTCCGGGTTCAGCCCGTCCTGCCGGGCTTGCAGGATCCGGGCCAGCGGGCGAAGCGGCGTACGCATCCTAGAGGCCCTCCTCGGTTGCCAAGCCATCGGCGCCTGTGATCGTCCCCTGGATATCGGTCGTGAAACTGATGTCGGGCAAGGCCGGCTGCGGATAGGCAACCTGGGCCGCCGCGCCGAACTGCGAGGGTTCCATGGGCAACAGACCCAGCCGGTCGAAATTCGCCGTCGCCAGGTCTCGCAGCCGGTCGGGCCGGTTCAGGTAGGCCCATTCCGCCCGCTGGACCGACAAGGCCTCGCGCATGCCAACGATCTGGCGCTGCAGGCCCTCGACCTCCTTCAGCGCGGCCTGGGTCGCATAGTTCTCGCGGTAGGCCCAGAAACCAAGCGCGATCAGGGCGAGGAACGAGAGGACATAGAGAACCGGGCGCATCAGCGGCGTCCTTTCTTCTGAATCTCCGGCAAGTCAAGCTCGGCCGGGGCAAGGGTCTTGGGGGGCGCGGCGGTCCGGCGGCCGACCCGCAGTTTCGCAGACCGCGCCCGGGGATTGCGGGCGATCTCGGCCTCATCGGGGGCCACGGCCTTGCGGGTGACCATCTCGAACCGCGCGGTGGTATCGGCTTTGGCCGGGGCATAGCGGTTGGCATTGGCCTCGTGACCGCTGGCCAGTTGGAAGAACCGTTTCACGATCCGGTCCTCAAGACTGTGGAAGGTCACCACGGCCAGGAGGCCCCCGGGCTTCAGCGCCCGCTCGGCTGCCGCAAGCCCGTCCGCCAGCTCGGCGAATTCCGTGTTTACCGCGATCCGGATCGCCTGGAAACTGCGGGTCGCCGGATGGCTTTGCCCCGGCTTCGGCCGCGGCAGGCATTTCGCCACGATCTCGGCCAGCCGGCCCGTCGTCGTGATCGGCTCCATCGCCCGCGCCGCCACGATCGCATGCGCGATACGGCGCGAGGCCCGTTCCTCGCCGTAGTGGTAAAGGATATCGGCCAGTACGGCCTCATCTGCACTGTTCACCAGATCGGCCGCCGATTGGCCCTCCTGGCTCATCCGCATGTCCAGTGGTCCATCCTTCATGAAGGAAAACCCGCGCTCGGCCTGGTCAAGCTGCATCGAGCTCACGCCCAGGTCCAGGACCACACCGTCCAGCGGCTCGCCCGCAAGCTCATCCAGATTGGAGAAGGTCCCGGCCACCAGCCGCAGCCTGTCGCCATATTCCCCGGCCCAATCCGCCGCCATCTGCAATGCCAGGGGATCGCGGTCCACCCCGATCACCTTTGCCGCCCCCGCCTTCAGCAATTCCCGCGTATAGCCGCCCGCCCCAAGGGTCCCATCCAGCCAGACCCCGGCAATCGGCGCGCATTCCCGCAGGATCGCCTCGATCAGCACCGGAACATGAGGAGTGTCAGCGGAAGGGCGGCCTGGCAGCGGACCCGGCATGGCCCTACCCCGACCGCTTGTGCCGCCCGACAAGCGTCAGCGGATCGATATCGTCGTCGTCTTCTTCGGCAAGTTCGGCGTCATAGACCTCGCGGCGGTAAAGCCGGAAGCGGTTGGTGAAGCCCGCAAAGGCCGCTTCGGCGGCGGCCGGCATCTCACCTGCAAAACCCATCTTTTCGCGCACCTTGCCGGGCAGGACGATCCGGCCATCCGGTTCGATCTCCACCATCACTGACCGGCTGATCAGGTCACGCTCGGCCCGCACCCGCTCGGGCGAGCCCATTTCCATCGCCTCGATATCGGCGGCCAGCTGATCGGCCCCGCGCTTGGAATAGCATTCGACGAAGTTCCGCGCCTTGCCGCCATAAACCATGTACAGCCGGGGCCGCGCGTTTTCCGCAGGTGAGGGATCATCGGTTTCCAGAATGCGGCGGAAGGCAGCCGGGATCGAGATCCGGGCCTTGGCATCTACCTTCTGGTAGAACTCGCCTCTGAACGCCTCTGCCATCGCCTTGCGGCCTTCTCAAAACCTCTTGTGCCCATGCGATGAAATGAAAAGGCGGACCGGGTTGCTGCCACTACCCGATCCGCCGCTGTCCCATCGCTGGGCGTCCAGCTACGCGCGCCACCTGGGGGAGATGTCTGCTCGCTCGCGCGCCGGATCTCTGTCGCCGATGAAATGGAGCTGCCTGTATGAAGCTGCCTTACGCCTGTTCGGGGTCTTGAAGCTGCCCCTGCCTTTCACTGCCCATCGCATCGTCGTGAGTTATGGATGCATGGGAATTCATGGGAAATCAAGGGAAAAGTTGGGAGCCGAGCCCCGATATCTTGTGATTGAAAGCCTCGGAAAGCAGGATTTAGTGGGGTTATTTACGCCAAGCTTCCCAGTTCTAGGCTAAGGTCGGGTCGCGGACCTCTACATATTGTGTCTGACTCACGGCACCTGACGTTCCCGTGATCTCCCAGGATTTTTTCCCATCTTGACGGTCAAGGGTCGACCGGGACCGGGCTTTGCGGTCATTCCCAGTGATTCTGCCGGGAATCTCATCGTCAGGCCACCCGGGACCAATGATTTCCCATGATTTCCCGTGACCTGTGATTCGAATCGCACAATGCCTATGCGGGCAGCATACCGGCCCGAACGCCCCCTCCCCGTTCGGGGAAGCGCAGCGCGGGCACCCGACCCGCCTCAGACCGGACGGTTGAAAAGAAGCCGCAGATAGCGCTCCAGATGGTCGAAGGCCTCCCGCGCCAGGCCTGGGTCGCCCGAGGCCTTGGCCAGGATGATCCCCCCCTGCACCGCAACCTGGAACTGATGCGCCAGGCTCTCCGCCGTCACACCCGGAACCGGGTGCATGGCCAGCGCTTCGGCCAGGTGGCCCCTCACATGCTCGAAGCCGGAAGAAATGCTCGCCCAGGCGGCTTCACGGATCAGGGCCGAGCTTTCGTAGGTTTCCTGCACGCTCGTCCCCGCGACGCAGGAAAACTCGGGGATCGGCTGGCCCAGGATCTCGCGCCGCAGCGCCAGATAGCTGAAAACCCGCTCCAGCGGATCGGCAAGACTGTTATAGGGATGCGCCGCGAACATCGCGCCCGTCATCGCGGTCCAGTCTTCGACCAGGGCGACGCCCAGCGCCTCCTTCGAAGCGAAATGGTGGAAGAACGCCCCCTTCGTCACCCCGGCCGCCGCACAGAGGTCATCGACGCTTGTCGCAGCATATCCCTTGTGGCGCACAAGGCTCCGCGCGGCCTCGATCAGCCGCGCCCGCGCTTCGCCCCGTTGCGGTCGGCTCATGCTTTCAGTCTTGGGGCGGAGGTGCTCATGACCCCTTGTCCCAGAGCGCGGGATCAGGTGTCAACACCGCCCATTTCAGCCCGAACGGGTCGGACAACAGCCCCCAGGTATCGCCCCAGAACTGCCGCTCGAACGGGGCCACGACCGTACAGCCCGCCGCAACCGCCCGGTCCCACCAGGCCTGGCCATCCGGAACCACCAGCTGCAGATGCCCCTGCGGCATCGGGTTGCCGGTCGCCTCGACGCTGGACATGCCGCCCTCGTCGGTCAGCATGAGCGCCCCGCCATTGATCTCGACCTGGACATGCATGAAGTGGCCAGGACGTCCCTCAAAGGGCATCCGGCCGATGTCTTTGGCCGCGAAGGCCTTCATGTAGAAATCGGCGGCCGCCCCCGCCTGACCGGGCAGGGCGAGATAGGGGATGACCCCCTGCATTATCCGGTCCTCCGGGCGATAGCGCTGGTCCACTGGCACGTCGTTCGGCATTGGATGTTCTCCTCTCAGTCGAATTGCCTTGGTCAATCCCCGGCGACCGCCAGCGGCATCGGGAAGGAATGATGTTCGTGTTCCACGATCCAGCGCCCGTCGATCCGGCGCAGGCCCATCGTCAGGCGCCCTGCCGGGGCATCGTCGGTCGTGCACAGCAGCAACGCCCGCACCCAGGCCAGATTGCCTTCGGCGACGATCTGCGTCTCCTGCAGCGCGAACCTGCGCGAACCCGGGTCGCGGAAGTAAAGCCGCCAGGTGTCGCGATAGGCATCAAGCCCCCGGGCCTGCAGCGGCTCGGGCACATCGAACATGACGATATCCGCGCTGCGGCCCCGCACAGCCCCGTCAAGGTCATGCGCACGCACGGCCGCAGCCCAGTCCTGCAAAAGCTGGACAATCTCGGCCTCGGCGCTCATGCCGGAAATCTGTCCGCAGCAGCCAGCACCGGCGCGATCTCGATCTTGCCCATCTGCATCACCGCCGCCAGCGCCCGTCCGGCCCTGTCGTGATCGACGTCGGTCATCAGGTCATAGACCTGCGCCGGCACCACCTGCCACGAGAGGCCATAGCGGTCCTTCAGCCAGCCGCAGGGTCCATGACTGCCGCCATCCGCCACCAAGGATTCCCACAGCCGGTCGGTTTCGGCCTGGTCCGGCGTTTTCACCGATACCGAGACGCATTCCGACAGGGGAAACATCGGCCCGGCGTCCAGGATCTGGTACGGCACGCCATTCAGCGTGAAATCCACCACCTCAAAGAACGAATTGCCGTCCGGCCCGCCGTTGTTGCTGGAATAGCTGCTCTCCACCCGGCTGTTCGGGATCAGCCCGCAGTAGAACTCCGCCGCCTCCCGGCCCCGCCCGTTGAACCACAGTACCGTGCGTATGGAATGGGTCATGTGTCTCCTCCTCTGTGATGGACGGACGTAACATCGCCGACTCGCCCCTCTTGGAAAGATACATACCAACCAGTTGGTATGTTATCAACTGAAAATGCCAAGGCATGTTTTGCCGAAACGGCAATCGCCTATGCGCGGGCCTCAGGCGCGCGCGACCAGAAACCGGCAGGATGCGCCGATCCGGAAAGACCCGTCGGGCTGCCGAAACGGTGCCAGTGCAGCGCGATGAGCATCATCGACGGCATCCTTGCCCACCAGCCCTTTTGCCCGCGCCGCAACTCCCGACGACCCCAGACCCCGAACCGCCGTGGCCTCGTCGGGATAGCGCCAGCCGCTGTCCACATCGACGACGTCTTCCGGCATCAGCCCCGCTGCCTCGGCAAATCCCCTGAGCTTGTCCTTGTCCGACAGCGCAAAGGGCCCTGCCGCCCCCGGCGGCGGGGCAGGCAGCAGCGGTCGCAAAGCCCCGACGATCGCAGCCGCTTCCATCCCTTCCGGGTCGCCCCAGGTCATGACAACCACCCTGCCACCCGACCGGGCCACCCGCCGCGCTTCGGACAGGGCGCGCACTGGATCGCCCGCGAACTGGAAGGCGTTGAAGCCAGTGACCAGATCGAACGACCCATCCGCAAAGGGCACAGCTTCAAGATCGGCCAGCCGGAAATCTCCCCCCGGCACCCGTTCCCGCGCGATATCCAGCAAGGCCTCGGCCGCATCGAAGCCCGACACCACCGCCCCGCGCGCAGCAGCGATCTCGGCGGCCATCCCCGCCCCGCAGCCTGAATCCATGTAGGCGATCCCGGGACCAACCCCGCAATGGGCCAGCACGGCTTCGTACCCCGGTCGGAACTGACCCTCCTGGATCATCGCCCAGTCGCGCGCCGAGGCGCCCCACAAGGGGCCATTCGCCCGGGCCGTGCCCGTTGCCAGAGGTTCCGTCGCCATGGTCACACCTGCTGCAAAGGGTCAATGCCACAGCAAGCGACGTTTCCAGGCGCAAATCAAAGGAATTCCGCGCTGGACGCGAAACCGAGGCGACCGGCCTCAGCCCATTCCGCCCGCGATCAGCCGCTGGGCCAGCGCCAGATATGGCGCTGCCAGCGGGCCGTCAGTCGCCGCAATCGGCGTACCGCTGTCACCCGCAACCCGCACATCCAGCGCCAGGGGAAGCTCGCCCAGGAAGGGAAGGTCCAGCTTCCGGGCTTCCGCGGCCACCCCGCCATGTCCGAAGATATGGCTCTCGTGCCCACAGTTCGGGCAGACATAGGTCGACATATTCTCGACCAGGCCCAGGACCGGGGTCTTGAGCTTGGCAAACATGTCCAGCGCCTTGCGTGCATCCAGAAGCGCCACGTCCTGTGGCGTGCTCACGACAATCGCCCCGGTCAGATGCGTCCGCTGGCAAAGCGTCAGCTGCACATCCCCGGTCCCCGGCGGCAGGTCGATGATCAGGACATCGAGCTTCCCCCAGGCCACCTGGCCCAGAAGCTGCTGCAAGGCCCCCATCAGCATCGGCCCGCGCCAGACCACCGCCTCGTCTTCCTTCAGCATCAGGCCGATCGACATCATCGTCACCCCATGCGCGACGAGGGGCTCGATGATCTTGCCATCCGGCGAGGAGGGCCGCTTCGACACTCCCATCATCTTCGGCTGGCTCGGCCCGTAGATATCGGCATCCAGAAGCCCGACCCGCCGCCCCTGCCGCGCCAGTGCCACCGCAAGGTTC
>JAEULQ010000083.1 GCA_016792685.1 Tabrizicola sp.
GTGGATCGACAGCATGGGGAACGACCGCTACGGCTGCGAGATCATCGCCGAGAAGGTCGACTTCCTGAGCCGCCCGAAGTCGGCCGAGAGCGAAAACCCCGAGCTGGTCGACCGCGGCGACGAGATCCCGTTCTGAAAAGAACGAGGTCTCCCCCTCGGGCCCGGCGGAGCAAACCGCCGGGTTCCTTGGTTCTCGGCCCGTTGATGCTGTTCACCCTGTGGTGCTCAAGTGACCGCTTTGGTTGAAATCCGCAATGACAGCCGGGCAGAACGACACTTGTTCCTATGAATAGCTTTCTACTTGCTGATGACGCCAAAGGTATATCTTTTCGCGCCAAGGATCGCGTATGAGATGGCGATTGCGTCCAGAATGGAATTACAGGTGGCTAGCAAGGTGGGTGACCCAAAGATGCAATCACGCGGCTACAAAATCACTCCTTTCTTGACACATGCCTGCAAGACGTTTGGTTTCAGACCTGCCCGCGTGCTTGCCCGCGCGGGCCTTTCGGTCGACTATCTTGCGCATGAGGGGCGCGGTCTGGACGCCGCCGCATGGTTTGCGGTTCTAGAGGCGCTGGTCACCGAGGCGGGCAGTCCGGATCGCGCGATGGAACTTGGGCGCGCGCTGGCCACGGGGCCGCTACACCCCGCCTTGATTGCATTCTCGGCAAGCCCTGACATCCGGACGGGACTGAACAGGGTGGCCCTTTTCAAACCGCTGATCGCACCTGTGGCCCTTGTGATTGAAGAACAGGGTGGGGTGCTTTCGATCACGCTTACCTCTGCAGACGTGACCGCCGGCCTGCTCCCTTCGACGGCCATCATGGAAGTGTCGTATTTTCTCGAACTCTTGCGCACATTCGCATCCGAACAGATCACACCGCAATTTGTGACCCTGCCCGCGCAGGTGCAGATCACCGACGCCTTCCGCCGATTCGCAGGGTGCGAGATCCTCTTTGGGGACCAGGCTGGCATCGCGCTTCGTGTGGCAGATGCGTCGCTGCCGATCATCTCGGCCGATACCGCTGTTTACCGCGCCATCGAGCAAGAGCTCATAGTCCGATTGACATCGCTATCGGGCGCAATCGGTATGGCAGACCGCGTCCGGCGTGAGATCCGCGATATGCTGCCGTCAGGCCGGGTTTCGGCCGAAGCGGTGGCCGGCCGTTTGCGGGTCAGCACGCGCAGTCTGCAGCGCAAGCTGAAGAACGAAGGGGTATCGTTCCAGACGATCCTTGATGAGACCCGAGCTGCCTTGGCGTTGATCTATCTGCGCGACCGCAAGCTCAGCACGGAAGAGACCAGTTTCCTGTTGGCCTATCGCGATCCGAACTCCTTCTATCGCGCCTTTAGCGACTGGACTGGCATGACCCCCGCCGAAGCGCGCGCGGCATCTTCTGCGTGATTGGCGCGATCCGTTGGTCTGTTGGCGTGATCTGCGATTGCAGCTAGGTGGGACAACGGCCACCTCTGAAACACCACTGACAGTTTCAAAGGCAGGACCATGACACAGACGATCTTCATCACCGGCGCGTCCAGCGGCATCGGCAAGGCGACGGCCCAATACTTCCATGACAAGGGGTGGAACGTGGTGGCCACGCTGCGCGACCCGGCGCAAGCGGGCGATCTTGCAGCTCTGCCACGGGTGCTGGTTACGCGTCTGGATGTGACGAATGGGGCCTCCATCGCGGCGGCGGTCGATGCGGCCCAGGCCCGGTTCGGCGGCATCGACGTGCTGCTGAACAACGCAGGCTACGGTGCCTATGGCCCGCTGGAAGCCTTTGACATGGAGGGTATTCGCCGTCAGTTCGACACCAACGTGATCGGGCTGCTGGAGGTGACCAAGGCCGTGCTGCCCGGGATGCGCGCACAGGGCAAAGGTGTGATCGTGAACATTTCCTCGATCGGGGGGCGCATGACCTTTCCGCTTGGCAGTCTGTATCATGGCACGAAGTTCGCGGTGGAGGGCCTGTCAGAGGCGCTGCACTATGAATTGGAGCCCTTGGGCATCCGGGTCAAGATCGTGGAACCCGGCATGATTGCCACCGACTTCAGCGGGCGTTCCTTCGATTTCCGCCAGACGCCGGAGTTGACCGCCTATCAGCCCGTGGTGGACAAACTCTTTGCCGTTCTCGGTAGCCCCGAGATGGCCGCAACCGCTTCGCCGCCATCAGTTGTCAGCGAAGCAATCTGGGCAGCCGCCACGGATGCCACACCCCGCCTGCGCTACACCGCCGGGGCAGATGCCGCCGCCTACATGGCCGCGCGGTCCGAGCAGGATGACGCGACCTTCATCGGCGGCGTCAAGGCGCAGTTCGGCTTGGGCAGGTGACTCTACAAACAGCCCTCGCTTCAGTGCTGGGACTGAAGGTTTCGAGAAATGCGGCCATTCAAGCGCGTCTTGGCGGATGGCTGCTTTCCGCCCCTTACGTTGCCGAGAGTGAGAGCCGTGCCGGTTTGCCGTTGACGGGTTGAGGGTTGGGAGAGTGGCTCCCGGCGCCCGTCGCGGGAGATAGCCGATGGGCGTTGTGGAAGTTCTGGATCCGGTCGCACCGACGCGGGCTGGTGGCTGGAAAGTGGATGTGAGCCGGGGGGAGCGGAATGGGCGGGTGTCGTCCGAATGGTTCAACCGGCCCGATGACGAGCGGTATCTGTCGCTCGACGACCTCTGGGCCAATGTGAAGGGGCGCTCCGAGCGCAGCCGCAGCCGGGTGGTGCAGACCGCCGACATCCGGGTCGAGGCTGCGCGCGACAGCGCTGAACGGCTGCACCTGGTCCTGCCGAAAGCGCAGGAGCCGGTCGCGCCCACGCATTGGGCGTTTGGGCAGCTTGCGAGCATCGTTGGCGCTCCGGCGTCCTACCTGCGACAGCTGCCTGCGCCGCTGGCCGGGATCAACCTGCAATACGGCCTGACCAATCACCGCGCCGAGCAGGTCAAGACCTTCGAGATGGAAGACGGTCGCACCGAACTGCGTGCGGTGACTGGCCCCGACTATGGCCGCATCCATGACCATGAACTCGTCGAAGCGGTGCAGCGCATCGCGGGTAATGGCACGGGCGACACGCGCTGGAAGGTGCCGGGTGTGCTCGACTGGTCGACCGGGGTCTACAACCCCGATGTCGAGAT
>JAEULQ010000099.1 GCA_016792685.1 Tabrizicola sp.
CAATTGTTGCGGCAAGTTGTTCAGCGGTAAAGACAGAGTCGATACTACGCAACTCACGCATGACGCCAATTACGTCAACCAGCAGCGCGGCATCGGCGGGATCAATTCCGATCACGCCGGAGTTGTTCATCCGAGTTGACAGCGAAATAGGGTAACGTCCCAGTAACTCGCTTGTTGTCTCCGTCGTCTTGATCCATTTCTTCTCGGGGTCCTCCGCAAGTGTAGCCTCTTCCGAACAAAGCAGCGTTCGCCCCTTGCCGATCCGATCAAACATGCTCTTGGGGTGAGCAATGAAGAAAGTGTCGGTATCGACAAAGGCAACTTTCTCCTGAAGTCTATGCAAGGCATGTTGGACGACATGCGGCTTGATTGCGTGATTGTATTGACCCTCAAATTGCCAGGATCTTATTTCGTCCTTGCTGATGATTATATGTTCGACACCAAGGTCAGGTCGTGCATTGGCCTCATCGCATACCAGCACAATCCTGATGCCAGCCGGGTCATCCTTCATGAATTTCAAGGCCGAAGCCATGCTAAAGGTCAATTCAAGATGAAACCGTTCATCATCACCGTAAACCAAATAAACAATAGCACCCATTCCCTCAAACCTCTGCAGAGCAGTCTCTCGGCCTTGCAACCAAGAGATCTCATGCTAGCAGTTTGCCCCATATGAGGCAACGTGAGGCAACGTGAGTCGACGTCAGCCGTCCACCCGGATGCGGGCGTTCGTCGGGTCGAAGGGGCTGTCCTCGGTGACGACGGCGTCCCACTCCTTGAGCTGGATCTTGACCTTCAGCTTCTGGCCGGGTTCCGCCAGAGCAGCGGGGACATAGCCCATGCCGATCTGCTTGCCGAAGGCCACCGAATACCCGCCCGAGGTCAGGCGGCCGACCTTGATCCCGTCATGGATGATCGCCTCCTTGCCCCACGGGTCGGTGTCCGAGGGCCCGTCGATAAGCAGCGTCACGCATTTTGCACGGATGCCGGTGGCCAACATCTTCTCCTTGCCGCGGAAGTCCTTGGTGAGGTCGACGAAGCGGTCGAGTGCGGCCTCAAGCGGGGTCGCGTCGCGGCCAAGCTCGTTGCCGAAGGCGCGATAGGATTTTTCCTGCCGCAGCCAGTTCTGCGCACGGGCGCCGACGCCTTTCAAGCCGTGCTTCTCGCCCACCGACCAGATCAGGTCCCAGAGGTAACGGCCGAATTCGATCGGGTAGTGCAGTTCCCAGCCAAGCTCGCCGGTATAGGCCACGCGGACCGCGCGGACAGGGCACATGCCCAATTCGATGTCGCGGTACGACAGCCAGGGGAAGCGCTTGTTGCCCAGCACGGTGTCGGGGTCGGCGTCCTTGACGATGTCCTTCAGCAGCGCCCGGGCGTTCGGACCGGCCAGAGCGAAGACGCCCCACTGGGTCGTGACGTCGTGGATGTCGATCGCGCCCTTGCCCTCGGCCATCCAGTCATCCGCGCATTTCTGCAGGAAATCATAGTCATAGGCCGTCCAGGCGCCCGCCGAGATCAGGTAGTATTCGTTCTGTTTCAGCCGGACGATGGTGTATTCGGTCCGGGTCGTGCCGTGGTCGGTCAGCGCATAGGTCAGGTTGATCCGACCCACATTCGGCAGCTTGTTGCAGGTGAAGTGGTCAAGGAAAGCCGTCGCACCAGGCCCGCGCACCAGGTGCTTGGTGAAGGCGCTGGCGTCGATGATGCCGACGGTGTTGCGGACGGCTTCGGCCTCGGCCTTGGCATAGGGCCACCAGGTGCCACGGCGGAAGCTGCGCCCGTTGTGATCGAAGTCGGCGGGGGCGTCCTTCGGGCCGTAGTAGTTGGGCCGTTCCCAGCCGTTCACCTGGCCGAACTGCGCGCCCATCTCTTTCTGGCGGTCATAGGCGGGGGCCGTGCGCAGCGGACGGCAGGCTTCGCGTTCCTCGTCCGGGTGGTGCAGGATGAAGACGTGGTCGTAGCACTCCTCGTTCTTGCGGGAGGCGTATTCCGTCGTCATCCAGCCGCCGAAGCGCTTGGGGTCGAGCGAGGCCATGTCGATCTCGGCCTCGCCCTGGGTCATGAGTTGCGCAAGGTAGTACCCCGTGCCGCCAGCGGCGGTGATGCCGAAGGAGAAGCCCTCGGCCAGCCACATGTTGCGCAGGCCCGGGGCGGGGCCGACCAGCGGGTTGCCGTCGGGGGTGTAGCAGATCGGGCCGTTGTAATCGTCCTTGAGGCCCACGGTCTCCGACGAAGGAATCCGGTGGATGAAGGACATGTATTCCTGCTCGATCCGCTCGAGGTCGAGCGGGAAGAGGTCCGCGCGGAAGCTGTCGGGGACGTCGTACTGGAAGCGGGCCGGGGCGCCCTTTTCGTAGGGCCCAAGGATCCAGCCGCCGCGTTCTTCGCGGACGTACCACTTGGCGTCGGCGTCACGCAGGACCGGGTGCTGCGGATTGGTCTTGCGCCATTCGACCAGCGCCGGGTCGGGCTCGGTCACGATGTACTGGTGCTCGACCACGACAGCCGGGGTCTTGATCCCCAGAAGCTTGGCGGTGCGCTGGGCATGGTTGCCAGTGGCGGTGACGACATGTTCGGCGTGGACTTCGTATTTCTCATCCGTGGGGACGAGCATCCCGCCCTTGTCCTCAAGGCGGGTGCAGGAGACGATCCATTCCGACCCGGTCCAGCGGTAGCCATCGACCTGGATCTTGCGCTCGATGGTCGCGCCCAGCTGGCGGGCGCCCTTGGCCATGGCCTGGGTCACATCGGCGGGGTTAATGTAGCCGTCCTGCGGGTGGTAGAGCGCGCCGATCAGGTCTTCGGTGCGGACCAGCGGCCAGCGGTCCTTGATCTCCTTGGGCGACAGGAATTCGTGGTAGACCCCGGCGGTTTCGGCGACCGAGGAATACAGCATGTATTCGTCCATGCGCTGCTGGTGCTGCGCCATCCGCAGGTTGCCGACGACATAGAAGCCGGGGTTCAGGCCCGTTTCCGCCTCCAGACCCTTGTAGAAGTCGACCGAGTACTTGTGGATGTGGGTCGTCGCATAGCTCATGTTGAAGAGGGGGAGCAGACCCGCAGCATGCCAGGTCGACCCGGCGGTCAGCTCGTCGCGCTCAACCAGCATCGTATCCCAGCCTGCCTTCGCAAGGTGGTATGCAATCCCTGTTCCCACCGCGCCGCCGCCGACGACCAAGGCTTTGACATGCGATTTCATGGTGGACTCTCCTGGAATAAGTTTGCTCCTATCTGCCAGACCGAAGCCAAACCGGGCAAGTCCACCCGACCTTTGGCGTCAGAAAACGACATCGGATGCGACAGTGACCGACAAGACCCCTGAATCGACCCCCAGACCACGAAGCTCCGCTTCCGGAGCGCTTCTTGCGATCGTCGGCTTCTGGGCTGTGGCCATCGGTGTGACCGGGCGGGTTCTGGGGACTGTCGAGGCCGTAAACCCCGAAGGCGTGCAATGGGCGCTGGCCTTCACTGCGGCGGTCTTGCTGGGCCTGGCCCTTGGCGCGATGATTTCCGTCCAGGGGCGGTTCGCGGCCCTGGTCCGGACCACCTTTCTGGCCGCAACCGTCTGTCTTGCGCTCTTGGCGAGCTATGCCCTGTGGGGCGAGCAGTCCTTTGCCCTGGTCCTGACCTCGGTCCCGGCTTTGGTAGTGGTCCTCGGGGGGCTTTTCGCCATCGTGTTCCTGTCCGCCCGCAAGGGCGCAACTCCGCTTCCCAGGGCGCTTTTGGCCGCTGTGATCGCAGTGTCGGTCTTTGGCGCAAGCCAGCTGATCCTGCGCCCCGCGCCCCTTCTGATTGCCCCTGAGGAAACGCCTGCCCTGGCCTTTGTCGCCCCGGTCGAGCCGCGCGAATACGCCCTGGCGCAGGATATCCTGCTGGAAAACCAGATCGCCGGATTGGCCGATGGCCGCAACGGCAAGCCCGAGCTCTTCGCCCTGCTGGCAGCCACCTTCGCCGGGCAGTCGGTTTTCGTCAGCGAGGCCGAAGGGGTCCGCACGATCCTTGACGGGCATTATGGCATCGGGCCGCGCAGCCTGCTTCTGGGCAACAGCCTGCGCGCACCGCTTCGGTACCCCGAGGCGGACTGGCCGAACCTTGATCGGGCGCTGGCGGCCCTGTCGGAACGGATGGGGGCCGAGGACGTCCTGTTCCTGTTCCTCACCTCGCATGGCAATACCGACGTGCTGTCGCTGACCTTCCATCCGGCCGCCGGTCGGACCGACACGCTTCAGCTTGATGCGGTCGGGCTTGCGGACCTTCTGGATCAGCATGTGACCAACCCGGTCCTAGCCGTGATTTCGGCCTGCAAGTCGGGCTCCTTCATCGACGATCTCGCGGCCGATGACCGGCTGATCATTACCGCCTCGGCGGCGGACCGGGTTTCCTTCGGGTGCAAGGACGGCGCGGAATGGACCTATTTCGGCAAGGAGTTCTTCGATGCCGCCCTTCGACAGGAACCCGACCCACGCAAGGCCTTTGCCGTGGCGCTGCCCCTGATCGAAGCGGCCGAGGCAAAGCTGGACTGGGCAAGGCCAAGCCAGCCGCAGATTCAGGAGGGTCCGGCTTTTGGTCCGGCACTGGACCGCATCCTCGCCGAAGGGCAGCCCTAGCCTTCAGGCCCTGGCCAGGAACGACCTTGCCACGTCGGCCCATTTCCAGGGTTCCTCGGTCGTGGCGTAGTGGCCAAGCGCGCTTTCGATTTCCAGAAAGGTGACACGGGCGCCCGCGGCACGCAGGCGGTCGACCTGGGCGCGGCCGACAGCAGGCGGATACCACAGGTCTGTATCGGCCATCACCACAAGGATCGGCGCCCGGATCCGGCCCAGCTGCGCCCGAACATCGAAACTGGCGGCAGTCCGGTAAAGCGAGACCAGCGACCACGGATCGGCCACCTTCGCCCAATTGCGCGCCTCGTCCTTCAGCATTGCAGCCTGGACAGCCGGATCGTCGGTCCGCAGGGCGATCTTCTCGCGCAAACCGAAGCCGATCAGCATCTCTTCCCGCAGGGCGGCCAGGCTTTCCTGCATCGCCTCGACTTCCGGATGTCCGCTTGCCCAACCCGGGACCGCAGCAAAGCGGTTCAGAAGCGGCGGGATCGCTGCCGCAAGGTCGAAACTGTCGTGATCCGCCGTATCGGTTGCAATCACGCAGGCCATCCGGTCGGGAAAGGTCACCGCCCATTGATAGGCCTGAAATCCCCCCAATGAGCAGCCCGCGACCGCATGCAGCCGTTCGATGCCCAGGGACGCAAGCAGTTGCGCCTGGGCCCGCACGACATCCTGCATCGTCACAAAGGGAAAGTCCGGGCCCCAGGGTTGCCCGGTCGCAGGATTGATCGATTTCGCGCAGGTCGAGCCGTAGAAGGATCCCAAGACGTTGGACGCGATGACGAAATGGCGTTCCGTGTCGTAAATCCGGCCCGGCCCGATCTGGCCGTTGCCCCAGCCGATGCGACTGTCCAGCGTCTCTGGTCCCGATGCGATATGGCTGGAGGTCAGCCCATGGGTCAGCAGGATCGCGTTCGTGCGGTCCGGGTTGAGCTGGCCCCAGCTTTCCCAGGCGATCTCCATCTCGGGCAGGACCACGCCCGAGTCGAGCTGGAAGTCGGACATCTTGAAGACCGGCATGGCCTTGGCCCTCTTGCGACAGGACTGAACGAAGCCTAGCCGATCCCGGCGCCCCGATCCATCGTCGGGTCGGCCTATGCCTTGACCGTCGTGGCCCGCATCATTGCCGCGAGACTTTCTGTCTGCGCTCGGCTCATCTCATGCAGCTCGGCAAGGGGCATGGCCTCTTGTTTCACGAATTCGGTGAACATCTGGTTCAGCGAGTTGAAGATGATCTGGCCGACAACCGCCGGGTCAAGGTTCGCCCCGGCCTGCCCACGCGCCTGCAACGCCCGGATCAGGTCGCAGACCTGGGCGGAAAGCATGGCATCAAGCTCGGTATAGCGCTGTGAGAAGGGGGTGCCGGGCGCCTCGATCGAAAAGGCCATCGCCTTGCGCCACATCTCTTTCGACAGGTAGTGCAAAGAATGGTCGTAGTAGAGCCGGATCAATCGGCTCAACGCGTCACCGATATTGTCCGGCGGGGCGGCAACCACAGAGCGCCCGCCTTCGACCACTTCCTCGACCTCCATCGACACGATGGCAAGCAGGAGGTCTCCCTTGGTCGAGAAGTAATTGTAGCAAGTCCCGGCGGATACTTCCGCCGCAGCGGCGATGTCCTCGATGCGGACCGCGTCATAGCCCTGGGCGCGGAACAGGGATGACGCCGCCTCAAGGATGCGCCGCGTCCGGTCAGC
>JAEULQ010000033.1 GCA_016792685.1 Tabrizicola sp.
CGGGGCGAATGTGCTGATCGGCGGGGCGGGCAACGATGCGCTGTCCGGGCGCGAGGGGGCGGACCGGCTGGAGGGGGGCCTGGGCAACGACACGGCGGAGGGCGGCGAGGGCCAGGACACGATCCTGGGCGGGGACGGCAATGACACGGCGCTCGGCGGCGCGGGCGAGGACAGCCTCGACGGCGGCGCGGGGATGGATTTGCTGTACGGTGGCGGGGACAATGACCGGCTGACGGGCGGCCTGGGCGATGACCAGCTGTTTGGTGGCGAGAGCAGTGACAGTCTGGACGGGGGTCTTGGCAACGACCGGCTGGACGGTGGCGAAGGGGACGACGTGCTGGTCGGCTGGGACGGCAATGACACCCTCATCGGCGCGGCCGGAGGGGACACGCTGGACGGGGGGCTTGGCAATGACAGTCTCGATGGCGGGCTCGGGGAGGACCGGTTGCTGGGTGGGGCAGGCGATGACCGGCTGTTCGGGGGCGAGGGGGCGGACCGGCTGGAGGGGGGGCTTGGCAACGACCGGCTGGAAGGCGGTGCGGGGGAGGACAGCCTTTACGGGGGAGACGGGAATGAGACCCTTCTGGGCGGCGAGGGCAATGATCTACTGGAGGGGGGTGGCGGCAACGATACCTTCGACGGGGGCGGCGGCGATGACAGCGCCTATGGCGGCGACGGCAACGACCTGGTCCAGGGAGGCGAGGGGGCGGACCGGCTGGAAGGGGGACTGGGCAACGACCGGCGGGACGGCGGCGCCGGAGCAGACAGTGCCTATGGGGGAGAGGGCAATGAGACCCTTGTCGGCGGAGAGGGCAACGATCTTCTGAACGGGGGCAATGGCAACGACTCGCTGGATGGCGGGGTCGGGGATGACCTGGCCTATGGCGGCGCGGGCAATGACACGATCCTTGGGGGCGAGGGGGCCGATACGTTGGACGGCGGGCTGGGCAATGATCGGCTGGATGGAGGGACGGGGAACGACCAGCTGTGGGCCGGGGACGGAAACGACACGGTTCTGGGCGGGGACGGCGAGGACGGGCTGGACGGTGCCGCAGGAAACGATGTGCTTGATGGGGGCGCGGGCCAGGACACGCTGTTCGCCGGAGACGGGAACGACATGGTCACTGGCGGGCTTGGCAGCGACTGGCTTGACGGCGGCGCCGGGAACGACCGGCTGGAGGGTGGCGCGGGCAACGACGTACTGACCGGCGGGCTGGGGGTCGACAGCTTCGTCTTCCATTCGGGCAGCGACGTCATCACCGACTTTCGCGACCATGAGGACAAGATCATCCTCAGCCGGACGCTGTGGCCCGGGGTGGTCCCGACTGTCGCTGGTGCTCTGGCCGGGGCTACGGTGACCGCGACCGGCCTGCACCTCGACTTTGGCGGCGGCAACACGCTGGACATTGACGGGATTTTCGACGCATCACTCCTTGCGAATGACATACTGTTCCTGTGAGCAGGAGCGAGAATCTGGAGATCGGCTGTGCGGGTGCTGGTGACGGGTGGTGCGGGCTATATCGGGGCGCATGCGTGCAAGGCGCTGGCCCGGGCGGGTCATGAACCGGTGGTGTTCGACAATCTCTCGACCGGCTGGGCCGAGGCGGTGAAATGGGGACCGCTGGTCCGGGGTGACCTGATGGACCGGGCCAGCATCGATGCGGCGCTGGCGCAGTACCAGCCCGAGGCGGTCATGCATTTCGCGGCACTGTCGCTGGTGGGCGAGTCGATGAAGGACCCGGGCCGGTACTGGCGGGTGAATGTCGGCGGGGCCCTGAACCTTTTGGAAGCCTGTGCGGCGGCGGGGGTCAGGAATTTTGTCTTCTCATCGACTTGCGCGACCTATGGCGATCAGGACGGGGTGCTGCTGACGGAAGAGACCCCCCAGCGTCCGATCAATGCCTATGGCGGCTCGAAGCTGGCGATCGAGGGGATGCTGCGCGATTTCGGTGCGGCCCATGGGATCAATCATGTGATCTTCCGCTATTTCAACGTGGCGGGTGCCGACCCCGAGGGCGAGGTAGGTGAGCAGCATGTGCCGGAGACGCATCTGATCCCGCTGATGCTGGATGCGGTGGCGGGCAAACGGCCGGCGCTGACGCTGTTCGGGACGGACTACGCGACGCGGGACGGAACCTGCGTGCGGGACTATGTCCATGTGACCGACCTTGCTGCCGCGCATGTGCTGGGGCTTGGCTGGCTGATCGAGGGCAAGGGCGACGCGGTCTTCTGCCTGGGTACCGGGCGCGGCTTTTCGGTCCGCGAGGTGATCGAGGCCAGCCGGGCGGTCACCAACCGCGAGGTTCCGGTGGTGATCGGCGACCGCCGGCCAGGGGATGCGGCCGCGCTGGTGTCGTCCTCCAGCCGGGCGGTCAACGAGCTGGGCTGGGAGCCCACCCGTTCGAACATGCGGGACATGATCGGGGATGCCTGGGCCTGGGCGCAGAAGCCGGGGTATTCCGGCTGAGAGCGGGGGCCGCAAGGGTGGCTGTCCACAGTGGACATTCTGTGATATATGATTTGAATCAAAGACTTGATCGTGGGCGTTAGGGATTTGTTAGGAGCTTGCCGCCGACGGCTGAACCCGTCCGATACCCCCTACGCCGCGAGAAGCCAGTCGAAGGGTGTTGTCCCCGTGTCCAGGGGCAGTGTCGGAGAGAAGGTTCCGTTTCCGCCAAGGGTGGCCCCCTCGAACGCCCCGCCGACCACGAAGAACGGATAGATCGGAATGTCCGAGCGTACCTGTGCCAGGCCGCCAAACTCGGAAATGGTCAGCTCCGCCGCCTCCCGCCAGGAACAGGTCACCTGAACCGCCATCGGCCGTGATCGTATCCGCGCCATCGCCGCCGATCATCACCTCGAGCGCCTGCGAGGTCATATTGACCGTCACGCCAGCCTGACCCAGCGCCACGGCGACATCCCGACCGTCCCCGCCGTTGACGTTGATGCCGTCCTCGGCATCGAAGAAGATGAAGTCGTCGCCTCCGCCGCCGAAAAGGGAGTCGGCGCCGCCTGCGCCGAACAGAACGTTCTGGCCATCATCGCCGTGGATTTCGTCCATCCCGGCGTTGCCCAAGACGCACTCAATCTCATGCACCGAAAACCGCGAGCCAGCGGCATTCTGCATGCCGTATTGCGCATAGTTGCTGGCTAAGTTGACGTAGGTGTGACTTGCGTCGTCGCCAATGTAGAGCCTGTCGATGCCTTGGCCGCCGCAGAGGGCCGCAACCGGGTTACCAGAAGGGCCAGCCGAATTCCGGATCGTGAATCCGTCATCTCCACCGTTGCCTTGCAGCTCTACTTCACTGGCCCCCACACCGATACGAATGTCGAACTCGTCAGCAACTGAGGTTCCTATGACAGTCTCAACGGAGCTGACCACGTCTGCTCCCGTCGCGTGTTGGACCGTGTAAGTTCTTTCGAGACCGACTCCATTGATAAGACCGTCAATGTGCACCAGAATTCCGTCCGCGTGGGAGGAGTAGTCGATTGTGTCTGAGCCCCAGCCTCCGAAGACCTGATCTGAACCGCCAGCATTACTCAAGACGTCATCACCGGCCAGCCCTTGCACCGTGTCGTTGTGAACAGTAGACATAAACACGTCATTAACGATGGTACCAAGTATCTCCATCGGTCGATCAATAATCGAGCAATCAATGCTTTCACCGACAAGAGTTATGCCCCACTCCCGATGCAGGAACTGGAGGGTCGACTCCAGTGCCTCTTCGAACACCAAGAAGCCAACAAATAGCACTACACCTGTTACAGGATTTGCCAAGGCAATTGCTGTCGCTCCCGCTCTGAAAGCCAGATACCCTGTTGCCCCAAATGACACTACTATATTTAATAGTTCACGAATTTCCTCGTTCTGATCGGGCGGCAGGCCCTCAAGGCCGGTACCAGCTCTATCGATATCGGCAATCAGGTCAGCAATTTGTGCGAACCGATTTCCAAGCACAATATAGTCGTCCGCAGTTGCTTGCTGAGCCATCTGTCTAAGTACATTTGCTATCTCGCTCAAGACAGACATACTTTACCCAAAACTTGTTGCATGATAATCCAGCGTTCAACACTTAGAGGAGCCACAATTGTGTTAATGTCGAGGGGGCAGAAGATTAGCATCGGCATCTTGGGTGTTTGCGTGTGTGGATATCTCATTTTTCAGATAATTGGAACTAAAGTGCTGTCTTCGACTATATTTGTCGAAGTACTTCAGAACGATGCTGTCGAGCAATGTGACTCGATCCGTCCAAGGGTTCTCGGGGGAAGGTACCGCACTGAGCCGCCGGAAATGAATGGCTTTGGATACTGTGGTGTTGTGGTTACCGATCACGGAGGACTTGTGCTGCCGGAGCCACAACTAATTTGGAGGATGGGTGTAGAAGATAGAGCCTCGATCGACAGACTCCTTTTAAACGGGCATTGCTATGAAATTCTTGTGCACGGTTTCGGAGAGGTCCCTAGGCGCGGCGATGCTCTTGCAAACCGAGGTCTTTGGGAAATCGTCTCAGTAGTTGGGGAGATAAGTTGTGCAAGCTGATCAATTTCATCAAGCTTCCCCGAAAGACCCAAAGGTTGTGCGACCCCATGAGGACACCCCCCGCGAGCAAAGAGCAAGGGGCGCCGCAAACCCACTTTGGGGACAATCCGGCAACAAGGAAGCCGAGCTGAAGGCCGACCTACGTGGCCTCCGTCGGTTCCCCAAACCTTGCCAGCATCCGCTCCTTGATCTGGTCACGGGCCTGGCGGTAGGCGGCGAGTTTGGCTTCGCGGGTCTCGCCCAGGCCGGTGGGGTCGAGGATCGGCCAGTATTCGATTTCGAGGTGGTGGAAGCGCGTCAGTTCCAGCGCCATGCGCTGCGAGGCGGGGGAAAGCGCGATGATCAGATCGAATTGGCTGAGATCGTCGCCCCAGTCCTGCATCTCCTCGAAGCTGCGGGAGCGGTGGCGGGAAAGCTCGATCCCCAGTTCCTTGCAGACCGCGACGGAGAAGCCGTCGATCTCCATGTCGTTCTTGACCCCGGCCGATTGCACATAGGCGCGCTGGCCGTAGAGCTTTTTCATCAGCCCCTCGGCCATGGGCGAGCGGACGGCGTTGTGGTCGCAGCAGAAGAGGACGGATTGCGGGAAGTCGCCCAAGATCTCAGCCCCAGTGCAGGACGCAGATCAGGGTGAAGAGGCGGCGGGCGGTGTCGGTGTCGACCTCGGCCTTGCCGTCGAGGCGGTCCTGCAGGATGGAGGCGCCCTCGTTGTGGATGCCGCGGCGGGCCATGTCGATGGCCTCGATCTGGCTGGGGGGCAGGCGTTTGACCGCGTCGAAGTAGCTTTCGCAGATCTGGAAGTAATCCTTCACGACCTGCCGGAAGGGGCCGAGGGAGAGGTGGAACTCGGCCGCGCGGGTGCCGTCTTCGGTGGCGATGTCAAAGACCAGCCTTCCGTCCCGGATGGCCAGGAGCACGCGGTAGGGGCCCTCGGGCTGCTCGCGGTCGGGTCGGCGGGGGAGGGTGAAGGAATTGTCCTCCAGAAGGTCATAGATCGCGACGCGGCGTTCCTGTTCGATCTCGGCCGTGGGGCGGGCAAGGCCCTTTTCGTCGATCTCGATGTGGCAGATGCGGTTGGTCATGGGCGGTTCCTGAGGCTCCCGTCCCTGATGCCCGACCTTGGGGCCGGGGGTCAAGCCGGGATGGGCGGCAGGTCGGGAGCGTCGAGGCCACGGAATGGGTCGGCCCAGGCGGGGATCGCGTTCAGCCGGTCGTTCCAGGCAGAGAGCGCCGGATATTCGGCCAGCGGCAGGCGCATGACGTCGTTGAAAGGCAGGAAGCTGGCCATGCGGAAGTCGGCGTGGGAGGGCGTGGCACCGCAGAGCCAGTTGCGGGTGTCGAGGTGGCGGTCAAGGATCGCCGCCGCAGAGTGGAACCCCGCGGTGCCCTCGGCGATGCGCGCCGTGTCGGTGGGCAGGTGCCGGTGATAGCGCCGCTTGGTCCCCAGTTCGAACTGCACCATGTCGCAGGAAAGGACGAAGCTGCCCTTCCCCCAGCTGAGCCAGCGGATCATGTCGGGCTGATCGCGTCCCTGACGCCAGAAATCCGAGTCCGTCAGCTGCGAAAGGCGGCAGGCGATGGCGTCGGCTTCCCACAGCGTGGTGCCGTCGTCCTCCAAGAGGATCGGGATGCCTTGGGTCGGGTTCAGCTTGAGGAACCGCTCGGCCTGGTCGGGGGCAAAGGGGGCGGCCCATTCCAGGGTGACGGGGGCGTTCAGATAACGCGCGACGGCCACCGCAAGGCGAGGGTTCGGGTTGCGCGAGTAGTAGAGGATGGGCATCCGCACCTCGGGGCTGTGGCACCCTACCCTGCCCCGCGATCGCGCGCCGGTAAAGATGCCTGCGCGCGCGTGTCGGGGGCTAGTCGTTCAGCCGGTCGAGACGGGCGCGGACGCTTAGGCCATGCGCCTGCAGGCTTTCGGATTTCGCCAGACGCTCGGCGGCGGGGCCGATGGCTTTCAGCGCGCCGGGGGTCATCTTCGCGAGCGTGGTGCGCTTCATGAAGTCGAGGACGGAGAGGCCGGAAGAGAAGCGGGCCGAGCGGGCGGTGGGCAGAACGTGGTTCGGGCCGCCGATGTAGTCGCCGATGGCTTCAGGCGTGTACTGGCCCAGGAAGATCGCACCGGCGTGAGTGATCTTTTGCAAAAGCGCCTCGGGGTCGGCGGTGCAGAGTTCGAGGTGCTCGGGGGCGACGCGGTTCGAAAGCGTTGCGGCCTCGGACAGGTCCTTCGTGACGATGACCGCGCCGTGCTGCGCCCAAGACGCCCCGGCGATGGCGCGTCTTTCCAGCGTTTGCAGGCGTTTGGCGACCGCGTCCGCGACGGCCTTACCGAAGGCCGCGCTGTCTGTGACCAGGATCGACTGGGCGCTTTCGTCGTGTTCGGCTTGGGAGAGGAGGTCGAGGGCGATCCAGTCGGGGTCATTGTCGCTGTCGGCGATCACCAGGATTTCGGAAGGCCCCGCGATCATGTCGATGCCAACACGGCCAAAGACTCGGCGCTTGGCGGCGGCGACAAAGGCGTTGCCGGGGCCGGTGATCTTGTCGACCGCGGCGATGGTCTCGGTGCCATAGGCCAGCGCCGCGATCGCCTGCGCTCCGCCGATGCGGTAGATGCGGTCGACCCCGGCGATTTCGGCGGCCAGCAGGACAAGCGGGTTCACGCGGCCGTCGGGGGTAGGGCAGACGATGACCAGGCGTTCGACGCCTGCGGTCTTGGCGGGGATCGCGTTCATCAGGACGCTGGAGGGGTAGGAGGCTAGCCCGCCGGGCACATAGAGGCCCGCTGCCGAGACCGGCGTCCAGCGCCAGCCAAGTGTCGCGCCCGCACTGTCGGTCCAGCTTTCGTCCTGCGGCTTCTGTCGCGCGTGATAGGCCTGGATGCGATCGGCGGCGAGTTCCAGCGCGGCGCGATCTTCGGGGGCGACGCGGGCGATCTCGGCGGCGATTTCGGCCGGCGAGAAGGCCAGAGTGTCGGGGGTAAGGGTCAACCGGTCGAAGCGCTGGGTGAGGTCGATCACCGCCTGGTCACCGCGGTTGCGGACATCGGCGATGATCGCTGCGACGGCCTGGTCGACGTCCTCGGCCTCTTCCCGCTTCTGGCCGAGCAGGGCCTGGAAGGCGGCTTCGAAGCCCGGATCAGAGGTGTCGAGGAAAACGGGCATCGCGGCCTCCCGGCAGTGTCGGGCCCAGATAGCGCGGGTGGAGGCCGGGCTCAAGGCGCGACGTGGCAGAGCTGGGGGGCGATTTCTTCGAAGAAATCGCATCGGAGCCTTTGAAGGCTCCGGTCCGGAATTTTCGAAGATTCCGGGGGGCCGCTCAGTCGTGGCGCGGGACCTTGCCCGAGGGCGCGCGATAGGGCCGGGTGACATCGTCGAGCCGGACTTCCAGGGCCTCGACCTCAAGCGCCAGCGCGCCGTCACCGGCAAGCGTCAGGATCAGGCGGCCAGCGCCATCCGCGCCGGGGATGAAATCGATCGCGAGAAGCGACAGCACCAGATCCTTGTCACCGCGGTCGAAGCCCTGGCTTTGCACCTTGAGCACATCCTCGACCACGAGGACCGAGCGCACCCGTTCATAGGCGCGGCCCACGGCTTCGGCCTGGGTCCGGTCTTCCCAGCGGAAGCGGTTCAGCATCAGTGCGAAGCGGCGGCGCTTCGGGTCGTGCTTCATCTCGGTCACCGGCAGGACGGCGTCCTGTACCAGCGCCGAGAGGATCTTCAGATCCTCGGCATCCTGCGCGACAAGGCGCAGCGGGGCCTCGCCACCGTCTTCGAACCTTGCGTCGCTCATGCCTGGATGCGCTCGATATGCGCCCCGCAGGCCCGGAGCTTTTCTTCCACCCGCTCATAGCCGCGGTCGAGGTGGTAGACGCGGGAGACGACGGTTTCACCTTCCGCCGCAAGGCCCGCGAGGATGAGGGACACGCTGGCGCGGAGGTCGGTCGCCATGACAGGCGCGCCTTTCAGCTTTTCGACACCGGTCACCGTGGCCGTGCCGCCGTGGACGTCGATCCGGGCGCCCATGCGCATCAGTTCAGGGGCATGCATGAAGCGGTTCTCGAAGATCTTTTCTTCCAGCACGCTCGTGCCCTCGGCCGTGCAAAGGAGCGCCATCATCTGCGCCTGCAGGTCGGTCGGGAAGCCTGGGAAAGGCTCGGTCGTGACGTTCACCGCCTTGACGCGTCCGTTCTTGCGGGCCACTTTCAGGCCCCGGTTTGTCTGGGTGACCGAGACGCCCGCGGCATCCAGCTTTTCGGCAAAGGCGCCGACCAGTTCCAGCGTGCCGCCAAGGCATTCGACCTCACCGCCGCAGATCGCGGGGACGAGCATGTAGGTGCCAAGCTCGATCCGGTCGGTGACGACCTGATGCGTGGCCCCGCCCAAACGGTCGGTGCCCTCGATGGTGATCGTATCGGTGCCCTCGCCCTCGATCTTCGCGCCCATCTTCCGCAGGCAGCGGGCGAGGTCGACGATCTCCGGCTCACGCGCGGCGTTCTTCAGGACCGTGGTGCCCTTGGCCAGGGTCGCCGCCATCAGCGCGTTTTCAGTGGCGCCGACCGAGACGAAGGGGAATTCGACAACCGCACCCTTGAGCCGCCCGCCGGGGGCCTTGGCGTGGACATAGCCGTCACGGAGGTCGAGATCGGCCCCCATCGCCTCCAGCGCCTTCAGGTGCAGGTCAACGGGCCGCGCACCGATGGCGCAGCCGCCGGGCAGCGACACTACCGCGTGGCCATAGCGGGCGAGCATGGGGCCGAGGACCAGGATCGAGGCGCGCATCTTGCGGACGATGTCGTAGTCGGCCTTGTGGTTGGTGATCGAGTGGCTCGAAAGCGCAAGCACGAGACCGTCCTGCAGGCTTGCGACTTCTGCGCCAAGCGACTGCAGAAGCTGGGTCATCGTCCGGATGTCGGAGAGCCGCGGCGCGTTGGTCAGCGTCAGCGGCTCATCGCTCAGAAGCGTGGCAGGCATCAGCGTGAGGCAGGCGTTCTTCGCCCCTGCGATCGGGATCGTCCCGGACAAAGCTCCGTTGCCGCGTACCAGAATCGAATCCATCTGCCCTATTCCTTGTCTTCGGTTTCCCCGCGCGCATCTTCGGCGCTGCGGGCCTTTGCCTGTGCCTTCCGGCGCGCCATATTGGCCTTCAAGGCCGCCTTCAACCGGTCTTCCCGGGTTGGCGGTCGTTCAGGTTTCTGGGACTTTTCGCGGGGCGAGGGGTCCGAAGGGCTGCGCATGGCCAAGGCTTCTACCTCAAGGCGGAGGGTGGGTCCAGAGAGGGGAACCTTTCCCTGCCAAAACCCCCTTGCGCCCCGTTTCGATTGCGTCTATCTCCCCCGCCACCAACGGCGCTGCAGTAGCTCAGTGGTAGAGCACTCCCTTGGTAAGGGAGAGGTCGAGAGTTCAATCCTCTCTTGCAGCACCATCCATCCCCTTGATTTTGCGTAAGCATCTGATCCATTTTTGGATTTGTGCCGCCCACTAGTGCAGATGGGTCGTGCAGATGCGTTATGCCATGCCTAATCCAGAACTGATCAACGGGAACTACTACCTCCGCCTCCACGTCCCGAAGGACGTTGCTACGAAGGCCAAAGGAACCACTGTTGCGATCCCTGTCGGAGATACCATCAGGTATCAAAAGGTCGGCTCAGTGGTTAAAGTCTCACTGCAGACAAAGGTCGCAGCAGAGGCGAAGCAACGCTTCACGCAAGCTCTCGCGGCGGTCGAAGCCCATTGGGATAGCCTGAGACACGGACCAGTTAAGCTAACGCACAAGCAGTGCGTAGGGCTTGCCGGTGAGCTGTATTCGGACTTCGTCAGAGTGTCGGACGACAACCCCGGCCCTCCCGATCTGTGGAAGCAGATCAGGAAGTGGGACGAAGAAGCGAAAACCCCAAGGCTTCGGCCCATCGAAACCCTGATGGTCCCTAAGCCAAAACCAAATGCAGACTGGTCAGTCGAAAAGCGTTTTGGCGGCTTCGCCGACGTCATGCTGCAAAGGCACAAACTGCAGGTAGATGCCGCCTCTCGCTGGCAGCTTGTGCTTCAGATTGCGACGGCACTGGACAAGGCTACTGCCGTCATCCTGCGAAAAGCAGAAGGCGACTACAGCGACAGCGGGGAGACAAATGCCTTTCCGCAGTTCGTTCCGCCCAGCCCGGCGGACAGCGTTGCAGCGCCAACATCGAAGACCGAACTGAAAACTGGTCGGGTATCTATCAGCCAGCTTTTCGGGCTTTGGGAACTCGACCATCTGGCAGCGGGCAAGTCGCCTCGCACAGTGAAAGACTTCCGCCACAAGTCCGCATCTCTGATCCGTTTCCTTGGCCACGAAGACGCTGAAAGGGTCACACCTGAAGACATTTCTAACTGGTGCGATGATCTGAAGCTGAACCAAGGCATAAGTCCGAGGACCGTAAGTCAGAAGTATCTTGCCGTTGTGAAGTTGATCTACGCCATCGGCGTTGAGAAGAGGAAGATCAAGGACAACCCGGCGAAGGACTATAAGGTCCGCCACACCAAGCCCAAGAAGACGCGCTCTGCTGGCTTCACTGACGCAGAAGCTCTGGCGATCTTGCGGGCGACCCTTGCGGACGATCACAGTCAAGGCCGCAGGTCGGAAGAGAACCGACGGGCTATCCGCTGGCTACCGTGGATTTGCGCCTTCACAGGGGCCAGGATCACCGAAGCAGCCCAGCTCCGCACCATCGACCTGATTGAAGAGGGTGGCATCCTCTGCCTTCGCATCACCCCAGAAGCCGGGTCCGTTAAGACCGGAAACTACAGGACCGTCCCGCTCCATCCGCAGCTCTTGGACATGGGTCTTCCCGCGATGATCCGCAGCCTGCCACCGGGGCCGATCTTCTACCACCTGAAGCCCTTCCGTGGCGTTGCGGCTGACCCAGTAGAACGCGCACAGAACGCTGGTGCAAAGGTCGGGGTGTGGGTGCGGAAGGTCGTCAAAATCACCGACCCTGTGCTGCAGCCTAACCACGCTTGGCGGCATCGCTTCAAGACGGTGGCGCGAGAAGTCGGGATGGACGTGGAAATCCGCGATGCCATCCAAGGGCATGAAGACGGAAGGGCCGCAAGCGACTACGGGGAAGTGACCATCAAGGCCATGTGGAACGCGCTGCAAGCCTTCCCACGATACGACGTGACCAGCAATCCGTAGGGACGCCCGCAGCAGGCCGCAGAAAGGCTATAGGTAGTTGGCGCGGGGTTTAGGGCAAACGCAGCCCATCGCCGCTCTACGGGCCTCTGGGCGCGTCTCTCGCGGGCCTCGGCGCGGGTGGCCTGTCCGGTCTGAGGACGGTCACAGAGTTAAGTGCCACCATTGCAGAGGAAGACCTCTGTGGGGGCCTCTCTGGCGGCAACTGCGAGACCAAGACTTGGGATGCATAGCCGGTGCCATCCTTGCCTGACCCATGAGCTGTGGGGGGTAAGGGGGGCATCTGGCGGATGCAGACCAAGTTAGGGGATCAGGGTCATAGCTTAAGCTACCAGCCCAAGGCTAACGGGTTAGGGGGTGATGGGAGCAGGGGGTAGCTTCAGCTTGAAGCGTAGCGACCATCCCCTCCACCACCATCCCCCAAGGAACCAAGCTCAGGCTTGACCCTTAGCCACCGCGACCCCACCAACTGGTCACCTAACCCTGCTATCCTGTTGACCCGATGACAGCTTCCCGTGATGGTTGCCGGGTTAGTCCGGGGTCGTTTGATGTCGCAGATACTGATCAACGCTTACTTGTCCGAGCTGGACCGCATCAAGCGCATCTCCGGGGTTCTGTCGGAGCAGGTCATCCGCGAAGCCTTCAAGGACTTGCTCAAGGCGTGGTCCCGCCAGCAGGGTCTGGTCTTCCTTGCCGAGCATGGCATGGCCAGCAACCAGAAGACCTCCATCCGCCCCGATGGCACCATCCTGCACGACCTTCGCGTTCCCCTTGGCTACTGGGAGGCCAAGGACACAGCCGACCAGCTTGACGAAGAGATCGCGAAGAAGTTCCGCAAGGGCTACCCGCAAGACAACATCATCTTCGAGAACTCCCACACCGCTGTCCTCATCCAGAACCGGGTCGAGGTCATGCGCTGCAGCATGACGGACACCAAGGAACTTGAGCGGCTCTTGAACCTTTTCTTCGGCTACGAACGGCCCGAGATCGCCGAGTTCCGCCGCGCCGTCACCCAGTTCCAGACCGACCTCCCCGCCATCCTTGATGCCCTGCGCGACCGCATCGACACCGCCTATGCTGACAACCCCAGCTTCAAGACCACCGCCGACACCTTCCTTGCCCATGCCAAGGAGACCATCAACCCGACCCTAGCCGAAGCTGACGTGCGCGAGATGCTCATCCAGCACATCCTGACTGAGGACATCTTCACTCAAGTCTTCAACGATGGGCAGTATCACCGCGAGAACAACATCGCCAAGGAGCTGTCCAAGCTGGAGGATGCCTTCTTCAACGGTGCGGTTAAGCGTGAGACCTTGAAGGCGATGCAGCCCTACTACGCTGCCATCCGCGCCAACGCGGCCCAGATCACCGGCCATGGCGAGAAGCAGACGTTCCTGAAGGCGATCTACGAAGGCTTCTACAAGGTCTACAACCCCAAGGCCGCCGACCGCTTGGGCGTGGTCTATACCCCGAATGAAATCGTGCGCTTCATGATCGAGGGGGCCGACTGGCTCTGCCACAAGCACTTCGGGAAGAACCTGATCGACCACGGGGTAGAGATACTGGACCCCGCCACCGGCACCGGCACCTTCATCTGCGAGCTACTGGACTACTTCCGGGGCCAGCCCGACAAGCTGCGTCACAAGTATAAGGAAGAGCTTCACGCCAACGAAGTGGCCATCCTGCCCTACTACGTCGCCAACCTGAACATCGAAGCCACCTATGCCGCCGTCGCGGGCCAGTATGCCGAGTTCCCGAACCTCTGCTTCGTGGACACCCTGGACAACGTGGGGGGCTTGGGCATCAAGGCAGGCTACCAGCACGACCTCTTCGCCGCCCTGTCGGACGAGAACGTGGAACGGGTGCGGCGGCAGAACAAGCGCAAGATCTCGGTCATCATCGGCAACCCACCCTATAACGCCAACCAGCAGAACGAGAACGACAACAACAAGAACCGCGCCTATCCCCGCATCGACGACCTGATCAAGCGCAGCTTCGTGAAGCTGTCCACGGCGCAGAAGACCAAGGTCTACGACATGTATGCCCGGTTCTTCCGCTGGTCCTTCGACCGGCTGCACGACGACGGGGTCATCGCCTTCATCACCAACCGCAGCTTCATCGACAGCCGCACCTTCGACGGCTTCCGCCGCTTCGTCGCGCAGGAGTTCGCTGAGGTCTATGTGGTCGATCTGGGCGGCGATGTTCGGGCCAACCCAAGGCTCTCCGGTTCAAAGCACAACGTCTTCGGCATCCAGACCGGAGTGGCGATCATGTTCATGGTCAAAACGAAGAGAAAGGAGGGTCAAGCTTGGCGAGTGCGATACGCACGACGTCCGGAGTTCGAGACGGCAGAGGACAAGTTGGCGTGGCTTGGAAGCAATGCCGCTTCCCAGATTGCCTACGATCACATTACGCCAGACGACAGAGCAAACTGGGCCAACCAAACCGAAAACAACTGGGATGACCTAGTTCCGGTTGGCGACAAGAAGACGAAGGGTGCAAAGGCCAAAGGGCAAGAGCGGGCAATCTTCAAGACATACACCTTGGGTGTAGCGACCAATCGTGATGATTGGGTCTACGACCATGACCGCGATGAACTGGCAGCAAAGTGCAGCTTTCTCGTGGCCCAGTATAACCAAGACCTATCGGTCTTCGGCGGACGGAAGCTCGACAAGGATACGCTCGACGAGATTGGGACGTCGATCAAGTGGACCCGCGCTGTAAAGAGAAACTTGGAGAACCGAAAGGCTTCCACCTTCCGCCAAGAGCACATCGTGAGGGCGAACTACCGGCCCTTCGTCGCTCAGTGGATGTATCGTGACGACGATTTCAACGAGATGCCAAATCTCACTCGCCCCGTCTTCGGAATGGGCGAGAGAACGAACCCTGCGATCACCGTCATGGGCGACAGCTCCGGAAAGCCATTCTTTTCCCTTGGCATAGACCGTATCCCGGACCTTAACTTCGTAAGTCCCGCTTCGGGCGGCACTCAGACATTGCCCCGGCACCGCTATTCAGCCTCAGGGGACCGCATCGACAACATCACCGACTGGGCGGTGAACAAGTTCGTGGCGCACTACGGCAAGGCAGCGAAGATCACCAAGGACGACATCTTCCACTACGTCTATGGCGTCCTGCACGACCCGGTCTACCGCACGACCTATGCCCAGAACCTCAAGCGGGAGCTTCCCCGCATCCCCCTCTACCCTGACTTCCGCCAGTGGGCCTCATGGGGCAAGCGGCTGATGGACCTGCACATCGGGTATGAAGGCGTTGACCCGTGGCCCTTGACCCGCACTGACACGCCCGACACCAAGGCCAGGACCGCTGGCGTTTCGCCCAAGGTCATCCTGAAGTCTGAACCCGACAGTGGCACAATCACCCTGGACAGCGAGACGGTCATCTCCGGCATCCCGAAGGCGGCGTGGGACTACCGCCTTGGCAACCGCTCTGGCCTTGACTGGATACTGGACCAGCACAAGGAGAAGACCCCGAAAGACCCCACCATCCGCGAGAAGTTCAACACCTACCGTTTCGCCGATCACAAGGAAAAGGTCGCCGACCTCATCGCCCG
The DNA here is from genome assembly GCA_016792685.1 of Tabrizicola sp. GTDB lineage: Bacteria > Pseudomonadota > Alphaproteobacteria > Rhodobacterales > Rhodobacteraceae > Tabrizicola. The sequence continues at coordinate 15,282 of JAEULQ010000033.1, forward strand.
CGTGACCCGCGTATCGGTCGAGACGGTGGAGATCGTGGAGGCGATGAAGGGTGCGAAGCGGGAAGCGGTGGCTGCAGACTGAAGCGACCCCGGTAGTTTTCATGGCGCAAATCTGAGCGGCCCACCGATACTCCATTGCAGCGCGTTTTCCCCCATTCCCGGGGGTCTACCCGTGGCGGGGGGTCTTACCTTTACCCGGCAACCATCCCTGCAGCCCAGCGCCGACCGATCAGCGCCCGTTGCCATCTGCCCGGCTGCACTCCTTCCCCCAACTTCCAACCCTGCAATCCTCCCGCTTTGTATCACGCACAACGATCCTTGACGATTGATACGGGCTTGCTTACCTTCCTTTCCAGACGAAGAGAGGAGGAAGCCTCATGAAGCAATACGTCACCTACAAGCGCGTCAGCACGGCAGAGCAGGGCCGCAGCGGCCTTGGGCTTGAAGCTCAGGACCGTGACATGCAGCTCTACCTTGAGACCTTCTCCGAAGTTCCCTTCGAGGTCGTAGCCGAGTTCGTGGACGTGGAGAGCGGCGGGAACGATGACCGGCCCGAGCTGGCCAAGGCCATCGCACTGGCCAAGCGCACGGGGGCGGAACTGCTGGTCGCCAAGCTGGACCGCCTCAGCCGTGATGTGGCCTTCATCGCCACCCTGCTGAAGGACAAACGTCTGAGCTTCCGCGTGGCATCCATGCCCCATGCCGACAAGTTCCAGCTCCACATCTACGCCGCGCTGGCAGAGCAGGAACGTGACTTCATTTCCCGCCGCACCAAGGCCGCACTGGCCACTGCGAAGGCCAAGGGGAAGGTCTTGGGCGGGCTGCGGGACACCACGATGAAGCGGAACGAAGAGGTCAAGCGAGACGCCCAGCGCCGCGCTACAGACCTTCAGGGGGTGCTGCTGCCCATGCGGCAGGCCGGGAAGTCTCTGCGCGAGATCGCCGCTGAGCTGTCGCGGCTGGGCGTGAAGACGGCACGGGGCGGGGAATGGACCGCAGCGCAGGTGTCACGGCATCTCGCCCGGTTGAGCTGACCGCATAGCCCGCAAGCTGGGGATCGCGCGGACGTCGGTCTATCGGGTGTTGGGGGGGCCTCGCTAACGCTCAATCCGATTGAGGGCTACCTCATCGGTGCCGAGCTTGCGGACTGCCATTGTCGTGTTGGGGAGCAAGGCAGCGGCAGAGTGAACGGGCCGCAGTATCAGCTTGTAGAGGCCGCACTTAGAGACAACCTTGGCACTTGCCATCCCTTTCCCACTGATCCGAGCAGTGGAAACCTCATCTTCCAGAAGCGGGCGCTCTATGTGGCTTCTGCCGCGAACACTTATCTGAGCAGTGTTGACCTCGCCGGGGTTAAGCGGGCGCTCTACGGGGCTTCTGCCGCGTTCTCCGTTGGCTCTGCATCCGTCCCTGCGTTCTGCGGATCGGTCAGCCCGAAGGCTTTAAGGATCGCTCTCGTCGTGACGCTGGGAAGTCCCTACGCGAGATCGCGGCTGAGCTGTCGCGGCTGGGCGTGAAGACGGCACGGGGCGGGGAGTGGACTGCAGCGCAGGTGTGACGGCACTTGGCGAAGCTGTCACCACGACCAACCGGGGCAACTAAGTTTTGTTCGCCTCGTCAAAGGCTCGCCGGATGATCCGCGTCAAGAGTTCATTGGCCTCGCTCAGATCCATTCGGTTCTTGGGTCTCTCGAACTTCCCACGAGCATGGCGATGGTAGAAGTTCGCAGTCCGCTTCAACAGTTTGACCTTAGAGGCGTCTTCCCATCCGAGAGCAAGAAACGACGCTTCACCGCCGTATCGGTTTTCGAGCGTTTCGATGGCTTTGTAGATCTCGAACCAGTTGTCACGCTTGAGCGCATAGAAAAGCAGCTCTGCCAAGTAGTCGGAAGCAGCTGCAGTTGCGAGCCATTGCTGCTGCACCGATGGCCGAGGCTCTTGTTGAACGAGATTGCCGTTGGCGTCGCGGACAGTGATCGTCGCCGAACCAAAGCCGGTCCGCATTTCTATGCCCTTGGCTTCGAGGATGTGGTGTCTTCGTTCATTTCCATCAACATCCAACTCGACTATTCCCTCGGTCTCTACCAATCTGCCGCCTTGAGTGTGGAGCATCGTTGCGTTCATGAGCTGGAGCAATGGCTTGGACCTTTCCCACACTTCCGAGGAGCTTGTTGCGTCCTGAAGTTCTTTTGACCACAGGGCTGGTCCATGGCCTGTCAACGATACATGCGGGTCAAACGGGGGCTGAAAAGCAGAGGTCCAAGCTCTCAGATCAAAGTCATGCCCCTTGATCAAGATGCCCCAACGGCGCGGTAGCGTTTCCATTTTTCCCTCCGGAAGTCTCTTCGGAAAGATGCTGGCCTGCAGAAAGAGCTTCAAGGCCGAAGTCTCATCGCTTCCTGCGGACCGTATTCAGTTGTGTCGGGGAGCGTTCCGTGATCCCAAGCGCGAGGATCAACTTAGTCGATCTAATACTCTCTTGACCTGAGATGTGCTCCTGGCTGACGGCGAACCGAAGGCCATCCACAAGCCACTGGAAGTGCCGTGTCGACGCATCTGCTTCCCTTGCTTCGGCTATCGGAC